>CAYRFY010000815.1:0-3139 GCA_964423635.1 uncultured Armatimonadia bacterium
GTCCCTCTCGCCTTTGCCGTTCTCCGTGGTACTCCGTGCTCTCCGTGTCATGTAGATCGGGTGTGACTACCCGGTCTGCGTGGTGAGGCGTCCGCCGTTCTCGTCCGTTCTCCCACGCCTACATTCGCTCGGGGGCTTCCAGACCGAGCAGGTGCAGGATGTTGCGCAGCACGATTCTCGTGGCATGTGCCAGCTTCAGCCTGGCCCTGGATAGCTCCGGGGCGTCGGGGTCCAGCACACGGCAGGTGCCGTAGAACTGGTGGAACGTCTGTGCCAACTCGCGGGCGAAGTAGGTGAGGCGGTGAGGAGCCCGCAACTGGGCGGCCTCGCCCACCTCGTGGGGGTACTCGCCGATCTTGCGCATCAGGGCCTGTTCGTCGGGGTCCGTGAGCAGGGACAGGTCCGCGCTCTCGGAGGCTTCCAGGCTGATACCCCTGTCCTTGCCCTCGCGCAGGATGCTGCAGATGCGGGCATGGGCGTACTGCACGTAGTACACGGGGTTTTCGGCGCTCTGCTTCCGGGCGAGGTCGAGGTCGAAGTCCAGATGGGCATCGACGCTGCGCATCAAGAAGAAGAACCGGGTGGCGTCGCGGCCGATCTCGTTGGCCAAGTCACGCACCGAGACGATGGCGCCCTTGCGCTTGGACAGGCCCAGCGGCCGGCCGTCCTCGAGGAATCTCACATGCTGGTAGATGATGATCTCGCAGGTTCCCCGGCCCAGGGCGGAGATGGCGGCCTTCAGCCGTGGCGCGTAGCCTGCGTGGTCGGGGCCCCAGACATAGATGAGGTGCTCAAAGCCGCGGTCGAACTTGCTGGCGGCGTAGGCCAGGTCCGAGGCGATGTAGGTATAGGCCCCATTGCTGCGGCAAAGGACGCGGTCCTCCTCGTCGCCAAACGCCTTGGCTTTGAGCCAGATGGCGCCGTCGGCCTCGTAGGCCTGCCCGGCGTCCACGAGCTTGCGCACCTCCGTGGCGACGGCGTCATCCTCAAACAGCGTCTGCTCGCGGAACCACACGTCAAAGGCTATGCCGATGGAGGCGCAGTCCTCTTTGAGGCAGTCGATCATCGTGTCTTCCACCAGACGGGCGAAGGTCAGGGCGCCCTCGTCGTCCATGGCGATGGAGAGATGCTTGTCGCCGTGGGCCTGCAGCAGGCCGTTGGCGAGGTCGAGCACGTAGGCCCCCTGATAGCCGCCTTCGGGAAGCTCGGTGGGCTCTCCGGCAACGGTGCGGTAGCGGGCCTGCACGGAGGCACCGAAGAGCTTGAGCTGGGTGTTGTCCGGGCCGTCGTTCACGTAATACTCGCGCTGTACCTCATGCCCGGTTGCGTCCAGCAGCGAGGCCAGCGCATCGCCGAAGGGGCCGCCGCGGGCATTGCCGATATGGATCGGCCCCACGGGGTTGGCACTGACAAACTCCACCTGGACCCGCTTGCCGCCCCCCTGACTCCCGCGACCGAAGGCCTCGTCCTGCTCGCAGCAGGCAGCGATCACGGACTGCAGCCAGGTGTCGGCCAGGCGGAGGTTGATGAACCCGGGCCCGGCGATCTCGGCGCCGCGGATCAGGTCGGTTTCGGGCAGATGGGCGATCACGCTCTGGGCCACATCGCGCGGCTTGGCCTTGGCTTTGGAGGCGATGAGCATGGCCACATTGGTGGTCAGATCGCCGTGATCGGGGTTCTTGGGGGGGCCGACGATGATATCCGCCGGCTCATCGGGAATCTCGCCCGCCGTGACGGCGGCGGCGATGGCGCGACTGAGCAGGTCCTGCACCTGGCTACGTACCATCTGGGTCAAACCTCTATCCGCTATGAGTTGGGCCAACGGGGTGATACCGGGTCGGTGTGACGATGGGCCACGTCGGCTGCGGCCGCCCATCCCTCCCCACGGCGGGAGCGGCCCTCCGGCGTGCGCCGCACCCGGGACGGGCACGGGTAGGGACCGGCATCCGATCCACACCCCACCTGACTGTGAACGCGTGGGAAGAGAGCACGACGACGACCGGCGCGCAGCCTACCAATCCAGCCACAGATGGAGCCTTTGCACCAGCGGCTCGAGAATCCACACCGCCGCCGCCACGCCCATCACCATCTGGGGCATGCCGCGGAGCCACATGGCTCGGGCTCTGCTCATCGTGGGCGCCGGGTCGGCCAGCCACTGGCGCAACACCGATTCGCCCGCGGCGATGCCGGCCTCTCGCTGTCGTCGGCTGGGGGGCTTGGTGGTGAAGTAGTTCTGCAGAAAGAACCCCAGGCGGCGCCGGGTGTACCAGCCCCCCAACGCCACCAGCAGCGCCACGGGCGGCGCCACCGCAAGCAGCGGCGCCCCCAGCAGCAGGGCCGGCAGGATCCCGGAGAGCAGGTTGCTGCCACAGCGCAGGTGCGCCCGGGGCATGGCCTCCACGTGCTCTTGCCAGCCCTGGACCCCGAAGTGCTCGATGGCGTGGACCGTCATGTGCTCGGCGGCATGGTAACCCGCCAGTGGGCTCGCCCGCAAGACCACAAGAAACATCAAGAAGCTCAGGACGTTCACACCCATGTGCGCAAGGGCTGCAGTAACAGGGTCTGCCGGACCCCCGATCTGCAACACGACGGCGGCCAGCGGGACGTGGATGAGCTGCTCGATCATCCACGCCACCATGTATGTGGGCACAAGGGAGAAGGCCCCCAGCGTGACGATGAAAAGGCCGGTCACGACCAGGCTGAGAGCCGAGGCGGTGGAGGCCGTGCCGGTGGAGAGGAACACTCCGTGTGGCATGGCGGTCCCGCTGATTCGCGGCGGAGCCGGCACATAGGAGTACGGGTGCAGGTACGGCTCTTGGGAGGGTATATGGGCCATTTGTCCTCTCAATGCTCCGCGGGGGGCGAAGGTTCCTTCCCCGGCGGGCGGCGGGATGACTCGTCCCGCGCGCTCAACATCACCTGATCTCCGGAGGTCCGGCCGAAAAGTCCGGCCGGCCCGGTTTCTGTCATTCCGCAGCGTCGGCGGCGCAAGCCCGGGCTTGCGCCGCTTGGGCGAAGAATCCCGTTGAATGCCAGGAGATTCCTCGAGCTGCTCTTACCGGGAGCGGACGCTCTCAGAGTGAAACTCCCATGCGAATGTGGGCTTTTGGGCCGGACCTCCGGGGTGACATTATCGCTG
>CAYRFY010000816.1:0-3128 GCA_964423635.1 uncultured Armatimonadia bacterium
CCCTTACGCCCGCAGACACCGCGGGCGACGGGAGGAGGGGGGTGAACGGCGGCGGGAACGGCGGACGACCGTGGCGCGTGCTTCGTGGCGCGCAAGGGCATCAACGGCAGGGACGGCAACGGCCAACGGCCGCCTCACCCCCCTGCCCCCCTCTCCCTTACGCCCGCAGACACCGCGGGCGACGGGAGGAGGGGGGTGAACGGCGGCGGGAACGGCGGACGACCGTGGCGCGTGCTTCGTGGCGCGCAAGGGCATCAACGGCAGGGACGGCAACGGCCAACGGCCGCCTCACCCCCCTGCCCCCCTCTCCCTTACGCCCGCAGACACCGCGGGCGACGGGAGGAGGGGGGTGAACGGCGGCGGCAACGGCGAACGGCCGTGGCGCGTAGCGCGTGGGCGGCAGACGACGTTCTCACCGCCTGGCGCTCTCCTTTGCCCGGCAGGGCAATACCGTTATCCGCCGTTATCCTGTCCATCCTGTCTGTCGTCGTCGCCGCCGTTATCCGCCGTTGTCCGCCGTTATCCTGTCCATCCTGTTTGTCGTCGTCGTCGTCGTTATCCGCCGTTATCCTGTCCATCCTGTTTGTCGTCGTCGTTGCTGCTGCCATGGACGTTACTTCGCCGGTTTGAGCGTGACCCCGCGCAGGTCCAGGGACTTGTCTTTCTTCACGCTGCCCACCACGAGCTTCAGCTTGTTGGGGCCCCGCTTGAGCTTGACATTGCCGACGGTCTTGCGCTTGAACTCGCCGCCGGTGGAGGAGGTTCTGATGACGTGTGTTGCGCCGCCCACGATCTCGCCGTCGCCGCTGGTGAAGGGGACGCCGTTGGGCGCCATGCGAGCGGCGATCTTGCCGTTGAGGAAGAGTTGCACCTCGCTGCCGCCCTGCCCGGCTTCCACCGCGTGATCCAAGACCACCTGGTACACGCCGCCTTTGGGGGCCGAGAACTCCCACTCGATGCTGTCCGGCGGGCGGATCCAATTGCCGGCGTGGATGATCCCGTCCCGGCTCTCGTAGCGGATGCGCTGGCCGTGCGGGCCCTCGAGGGAGCCGTAGAGCGCGGGGAGGCTGATGATCCCGTCGGCATCGGGGGCGATGACTGTCGGCCGGGCCTGGGGCGGGCCGTCCAGCTCCACCACGAAGACGCTGGCCGCCTTGTCCGGGGCCTTCTTCGGAAGCTCGAAGACCCAATCTTCGCCATCGCGTGCAAAGGGGACGGCGGGCTTATCCTCCTCAAGCATGTAGGCGGCCTTGACCTCATTGGCAAGCTGCGGCAGCCGCGCCCGGCGGTCACCGGGCCATTCGAACACGTGGACATAGAGCCTGTCGCCCTTTGTCGTCACCCGGCCGTAGAACGGCAGTAGATTGAACGGACTGGCGGTGGTACCGTAGATGGCCTCGGAATACTTGTCCATCCACTTGCCGATGGCCTCGAGGCGGTCGACGAACTCCTTTTGGATCGTCCCGTCCGGCTTGGGGCCGATGTTCAGGAGCAGGTTCCCGCCCTTGGACACGATGTCCACCAGCATCCGGATCAGGTATTCCTTGGTCTTGTAGATCTTCTCGTTCTTGTCATACCCCCACCAGTGCGAGGTCATCGTGATGCAGGCTTCCCACAGGGCCGGGTTGCCGTCCTCGTCGAAGATCCCCGTGGGTGGAATGCGCTGCTCTGGGGTGACCAGGTCTTCCTTGGTGAAGTGCCGGTCGTTGATGAGGATGTCCGGCTTGAGTTTCCGGGCCTTCGCGTTGGTCTCCTTGCCCGACAGCTCCTCGGGCTTGTTCATCCAGCCTCCGTCATACCACAGGACGAAGGGTGCGGGGCGGTACTGTGTCATGAGCTGCTCGATATGCTCTCGCATGTAGGCGATGTAGTCCATCACATCATGGCCCTCGGCCGGCCGGTCTGCGGCCTCCCACTCCAGGCGCGGCAGATAGTCCTCGTGGTGCCAATCCATGATGGAGTAGTAGAAGCCAACCCTCACGCCCGCCGCCTCGAAAGCCTCCGTCAGTTCGGCGATGACATCCTTGCCGTAGGGGGTATTGGTAACCTTCCAGTCGGTGTTGCTCGCATCGAACATGCAAAATCCGTCGTGGTGCTTGGTGGTCATCACCATGTACTTCATCCCCGCGCGTCTGGCGATGTCCGCCCACTTTTCGGGGTCGAACTTGGTGGGGTTGAACTTCGGCGGTAGCTTGGCGTACTCATCTTGGGGGATCTGGTCGACGGTGCGGATCCACTCGCCCTTGCCCAATAGTGCGTAGACGCCCCAGTGGATGAACATCCCGAACTTGACCTCTTTGAACCACTCTCGCGTCTGCTCCCTGGGCGTGAGCTTCGGCTTCGGGGCGCCCTTCTTCTTGGCCTGTGGCATGGCGGGTCAGTCCTCCTGTCGGAGAAGGCGGTTGGGGGTTCTGCGGCGCCGGTCCTTTCGCTGTTGCGGAAGGAAAACCTCCGGGCGGTCGGAAGGCCGGGGGCGCATCCCTGGTCCTCGGGCCGCCCTGTTGGGGGAGTGGGTCTGTGAGCGCGTGGAGCTCAGCCGGCACGGAGCGCTTCCCCGGCACCCTCCGATGCCCACGGACGCGGCCTACCTCTCGTACGCCCCCATGTCAAAGCCCGTTCCCTGCGGTCTTGGGGTGCCCTCCAGGTCGGCTGCGGGGACTTCCGTGGCCGTCCCGGCATCTATCGCCGGGCTGCCGGGCTGGAGGTGATAGTCGCCCGCGGTGCCCCAGGCCCTGGTGACGAACTTGGGATCGGCGCTGAGGTTGCCGGCCCCGAGCTGCCCCAGCTCCGCGGGCACGTAATCCCGGCCGTTGGCATGGATGACCGGCTGCTCCGGATCGCCGGTGCGGTACAGCAGGCAGCTTCGCGCCTCCAAAGTGACGCAATCCTCCATGTAGATGACGTTCGAGCCGTGGGCGATGATGCAATTGCGTAGGGTCACGGTCACCGGCACCGTCTCACCATACTGCATGTAGACCGGGTAGTTGCCCCGGGTGACGTTGTCATCCACGGTGACATCTACGAACTCGAAGGCCGCCGGCTGCTCGGCGTGGACCACAATGCTGGCCCAGGCGCCGTTGTCCGGGTCGCCGTCGCCATCGCCATAGATCAGGACGTTTTCAACTTTG
>CAYRFY010000817.1:0-3118 GCA_964423635.1 uncultured Armatimonadia bacterium
GCACACAGTGGTGAGAGCCACCGTGCCGGCGGGTCTCCAGGCCCGCCAGCCGTTGGTGTTGGCCGTCCGTCGTTGTCCCGCCGGGCCAAACGTCAACGGCGGCGCGGTACAGGCCCGCGCCCTACAGAACGGCGGGCGTCGTCGCCGTTTCGCGCCACGGCCTTCCCCCTCAGGTCTCGATCGAATAGATCACCCCGTCCTCGATCTCCAGGCGCAGGCCCAGCGTGTCGTAGCGATACGCCTCGCTGGTCTTGCCGTCGGTCCAGGCGAGCACGTGCCTGGAGCTGTCCCCGGCGATCACCCGACAGTTGTTGAGCTCGTAGCCGTGGAGCGGGCGGCCGAAGGGGTCGCGCAGCTCGGCCTGCAATCTGCCCCGCACCTCGGCGTCCACCGTGATGCACGGCGCCCCGTGATTGAAGGGCCGCAGGCACAGGCTGCCCACCGTGCGCTCCGTGGCACGCAGGCCCGCGAAACGTCCCTTTGGCATGCGCGCCGCCATCATCGCGTGCCGGGCCTCGGTCACGCCCTCGGGCAGCCGCCCGTTGTGCTTCGCGTTGCCGCCCTGATACAGAAGCAGCCACTGCTCTCCCAGGTCGATGAGCCGGTTCGTGGCATAGGCCGACATGTGGTCGATCTCATCCACTTTGCCCCGGGGGACCCAGCCGCCCCGCAGGGGACGGGTCCACAGGTGGCTGTCGCGGCTGAAGCACAGCTCCAGGTCCATGGTCTGCTCCCAGCAGCGATAGTGCCCCAGGAAACCCACATACCAGCCGTTGTCCGGCTGTACCGCCAGGTAGTAGAACTCCTGGTGCAAAGGATCGTGCTCGTCGGGAACGATGAGCATCTCCGGATCGGACCACAGGACCCCGTCGGAGCTCTCGCGGCGGTGGATGGTTCTCAGGACGCCGGGGGCATTGTCGTGCGGGGTGTACCGGCCGCTGCTGTCGTCGGTGGGAAGCAGCCAGACGGAGTACATCACCAGCTTGCCCAGGGCCTCGTCGTAATACACGTAGGTGGCGTCATTGCTCCGCAGCCGCTTGGCCTCCCCAAAGTCCATGGTACGCCGGGTGGCGAAACGGTCCTCGGAAGCCGCGGCCGTGAGCCCGGCGACCCAGGCGTTTTGCCCCAGCTCGCGGTCGGACGGGTGCATGATGTGGGGCATGTCCAGGTCGATGACCTTCCAGCGCAGCCCGTCGGCGCTCTCGGCCACCACGTACGGCATCCGGCCCACATCGTGCCCGTGCCACCAAAACCACATCAGCCAGCGGCCGTCGGGGACAAGCACCACCTGCGGCTGAGTGATGCTGACGCCCTCGGGCATGCCCTCGGGCCAGATCCAGTTGGTCTCGGCGCCCTCATACTGGAGCTGCCCCAGGGGCGGTTTGGTCCAGTGCAGGCCGTCCTCGGACTGAGCCACGGCCAGGCGGTACACGCGCTCATCGCCGGGGAGACTCCCGGAGTAATACAGGCGCCATCCACCGCCGGGCATGGGGACCACGGTTCCGGCGAAGCATGACTCAGGCATCAGGTCGTAGGCGGTGTGCTCCACCTGCGCCGGCCCGTCCTTGTGCACCGGGCCGGGGGTCAGGTGCAGATTGTGGCGGCAGAGCAACTCGGCATCGTCGTACAGCATCACTCGTCGGGACATGGCCGATCTCCTCGCTTCATTGTCTTGCGGAGCCCCTGCCGGCCCGCTCTTGTGGAGCAGCTCACCATGATCCCGCCCAGGGCCATGCCGGCCGCCCAGATGCGCCAGACCAGGTGCCAGCCGTCACCGGAGCCGTCGATTGCGGCGATGAGTTTTCCCGAGACCAGTCCGGAGGTGGCGGACCCGGCGTAGGCCATGGCGTCCACGATGCCCGCGGCGGCACCGGCGGACGCGGTCCCACCGCAGTCGGCGGCCATGGCGCAGGCCACCAGGGTGGCGGGACCCGAGGTCAGGCCCCCGATCGCCACCAGAGCCGCCGTGACCGCCCCGGGCGCATGTCGGACCAGGCCGGGAAACAGCGCGGTCAGCCCGGCCACCAGGAGCAATGGCACCATGACCGCCGCGGGCCCCAGGCCCTGCTTCCGACGCCGCGCCACGAAGGCCAGCGCCAGGCAGCCCAGCACCCCGCCCACCGGCATGATGGCCGCCTTCGTGGCGGCCTCGCCGGCGCTGAGGTTTCCCGCCTGAGCCAGATAGTGTGGCGTCCAGTCCAGGACCCCGTGATAGCCGAAGGCGAACACCATGTTCGCCGCGCCCAGCATCAGAAGCCGGGCAGACAGCAGCCGCCCGGAGCCGGGAGCCGGGCACCGAGGGGCCGCCGGCGCCGCAGCGTCCGCCAAAGGCTCCTCGTCATCCTCCGCGCCCGGCAGCCCCAGCTTCCGCGGATCGTCTCTCAGCGCCAGGAACTGGACGGCGGCCAGGATCAGGCAGATCAGCGCGGGGACCCAGAAGGCCGCCCGCCAACCCAGAGC
Organism: uncultured Armatimonadia bacterium; assembly: GCA_964423635.1. Classification (GTDB taxonomy): domain Bacteria; phylum Armatimonadota; class Zipacnadia; order Zipacnadales; family JABUFB01; genus CAYRFY01. The sequence goes on from CAYRFY010000817.1 coordinate 2,461, forward strand.
GTCCGTCAGACGACCCGCCAGGAGCCAACTGACCCCACTGCCCAGGATGTACGAGGTCCCGATCCAGCCCGAGGCTCCCTCGCGAAGTCGGGCCGGGTACCAATTGGCGATGGTCCGCACCGTCGGCGTCCAGCCGGCCGATTGGAAGTAGCCATTGAGCGCCCAGGTGAGCAGCATGGCGCGATAGTTCCGAAGCCTGGAAAACACCAGGTTCAACACCGCTGAGCCGGCCAGGCCGGTGGCAATCAGCGCCCTGGGTCCGAGCCGATCCGCCAGGACGCCGTTGACCAACTGCCCCCCGGCGTACAGCACCTTGAGCGCGGCGATCAGCCCGCCGAGCCGGCCCTCGGAGAGCTTCAAGTCCGCGCCCAGGCTCCTTTGTGCCGCGGCCAGATTGACCCGGCAAAGGTAGAACCCGGCGTAGGTGATCCAAAGCAGCGCCATGGTCCGGCGGCGTCCGCGGGAGAGCAGGGCCTGTACGTCCTCGTAATGTGTGGTCGTCGGCTCAGCCAAGACGAGTGATGCTCCTAGACGGAAGGTCGCGAGTCGGCGGGTCGCGGGTCAACGGCAACGACGGGAACGACCGTAGCGCGTGGCGCCTGCCGTTTTGTAGGGCGCGGGCCTGTACCGCGCCGCCGTTGGCCGCTGGGACGGCACC
>CAYRFY010000818.1:0-3107 GCA_964423635.1 uncultured Armatimonadia bacterium
TTTGGCGGAGTAAGGGAGAGGGGGCGGGCCCGAAGGGCCGGGGGTGAGGCGCCGTTCCGCCGTTCCGCCGTTCCGCCGTCTCGCGCCACGAACCACGCGCCACGGCCGTTCCCGCCGTTAGCCTTTGCCCATCACGACAGAGACTACATTTGAGGTGTCCGATGAATCCGCGAGTTTGTCAAGACCTACCCGCTGGGACCCGATGACCCCAACCCTGCCTTCCAGAGACAGGGCGGCTACTGGACAATCTACCCCTATACCATGCGGGATGACGTGCTCGAGGGCCCCGGAGAGCCCCAGGACTATCTTGCCCTGCATGTGGAGAACCAGTACCTGCACTGCATGGTTCTGCCCGAGCTGGGGGGGCACATGTACTCGCTGTTGGACAAGGTCACCGGGCACGAGGTGTTCTACCGCAATAATGTGGTCAAGTACGGGCTGGTAGCCACGCGCGGGGCCTGGATCTCCGGCGGCATCGAGTTCAACTTCCCCACCGGCCACACCTACACCACCGTGGACCCCGTGAGCTGGGAGCTGGGCGGAGATGACGAGCAGTCGTGGATCGCCGTGGGGAACGTGTGCCGGCTCAGCCGCATGGAGTGGTGGGTGAGGCTGTCGCTGGCCGAGGGAGAGCGCCGGCTGCGCGAGGAGATCCACCTCGAAAACCACATGCCCTACAAGCAGCGCCACTGGTTCTGGAACAACACCTCGGTACCGGCCCGGGATGATCTGCGCCTGGTCTACCCGGCCCGCAAGGCCCGGGTCGCGGGCGGCATCGTGGATTATCCCATCACCGAGGGCCGCGACATCTCCCGCTATACGGCCCACGTGCATGCCGACGATATCTTCACCCTCGGGGTCACCGAGGATTTCTTCGGCTGCCACTATGATGACCTCGACTTCGGCATGGTCAACGCCTCGGATCACTGGGACGTCATGGGCCGCAAGTACTTCACCTGGGGCGTGGCCGGTGACGGCATGGCCTGGGTGGACCTGCTCACCGATGAGGACGGCCAGTACGTGGAGATCCAGAGCGGGCGGTTCGAGACCCAGGCGGTCTGGGAGTTCCTGCAGCCCCAGCAGCGCGCGGACTGGGAGGAGTATTGGTTCCCGGTGGGCGGCATGGGCGGCTGGGTGTGGGCCGGTGATGACGGCGCCATCAACTTCGAACTCCGGGACGGCCGGATCCGCCTGGGAGTGCAGCCGGTGACCGACAATGGCGAGGCCGCCGTGCTCAGGCTCTCTGCGGACGGCAAGGTCGTCTGGAGCCACGAACTGCTGCTCGATGTGGCGCAGCCCTTCGTGACCGAGATCGCGGTGCCCGAGGGCTGCAACGCGGACACGGAGTACACGCTGGCGCTGTACCTGACCGACAGCGACTACACCGCCCCGCTCATCCGTTACGTGCATCCCCCGTACCACACGCGGAAGCCCAAGGTCGCCGAGACCGGGGAGAATGTCACCCCCACTCCGAAGCCCGAGGACGAGTGCGGCCCCGAGGAGCTGTGCATGAGGGCGGACGCGGCCTGGCGGCAGTTGTCGCTGGGCGAGGCGCGGCGGCTGTACGACAAGGCGCTTGCGGCCGACGAGGGCTTCTCCGCGGCGCATCTGGGTTTGGGCATCCTGGACTATCAGGCGGCCCTGTACGAGAGCTGTGCGCAGCATCTGCAAACGGCCGTGGACCGCAATCCGGGCGATGGCGAGGCCTGGTACTATCTGGGCCTGGTGCGCCGGGACAGCGGCGATCTGGAAAACGCCGACCTGGCCTTCCGCGAGGCGCACCGGCGGCTGCCCGGCTTCCCGGCGGTCGCGGCCCAGTGGTGCGGCGGGTGCCTGAGCGGGCACGAGGGGCTCGGCGAGGATGAGGAGGCCCTCTCGCGTCCGCCGGAGACCACTCCGTGGGGCCCGTACGGCCTGTGGCGCATGACCCGTGACCCCTCCTACTACTTCAACGACACCCTGGACCGCTTCGCCCACTTTGCCCGGGGCGATGTGCAACTGTGGCTGGAGAGCGCCTTCGGCCGCGCCACCGCCGACGCGGTCAAGGTCCTCGAGCTGGCCTGCGACAACTGCCCGGGCGCCGCGACCTACCCCATCGTCCAATACGCTCTTGGCCACTGGTATGCCGAGCTGGGGATGGAAACCGAGGCGCAGGCCGCCTATGCTGAGGCGAAGCAGTGCGCCCCGGACTTCTGCTTCCCGAGCCGGGTGGAGGAGCTGGAAATCCTGCAGCGCGCGGTGGAGCTGGACCCCACCGACTGGAAAGCCCACTACTATCTGGGCAATGTGCTGGCCGGCCTGTGGCGCCGGGAGGAGGCCATGGCCGCCTGGCGGGAGGCGGAGAAGCTGGACGACGGCTTCGCCGTCCTGCAGCGCAATCTGGGCCTGGGCTGCGCGGCCTGGGAGGAAAACCCACAGCAGGCGGCCGTCCACTACCTCAAGGCCATCCAGCGCAACCCCGATGACTATCGCTACTACATGGACCTGTGCCGCCTCTACGCCCGGGAGCTTGGGAAGAGCAAGCAAGAGCAGCTCGACCTGCTGCGCTCGGCCCCCCGGGCGATCCAGGACAAGTGGCAGATTGCGGCGATGATCGCCGAGCTGTTGCAGGGCATCGGACAGTACGATGAGGCCCTGGCACTTCTCGCCGCCCACCACTTCTTCCCCTGGGAGGGCGCCACGCACATGCGCACGGTGTATGCAAGCTGCCTGACGGCCAAGGGCGAGCAGGCGGCCGCCGCCGGCGATCACCAGGGGGCTCTGGCGGCCTTCGAGCAGGCCATGGAGTATCCCGAAAACCTCGGCGTCGGGCGGCTGCATTACTCCCAGGACGCCCGTGTCTACTGGCTGGCGGCTCAAGAGGCGGCAAGGCTGGGGCTGGAGGACAAGCGGCGGCAGTATCTGGAGGAGGCGGCCGCGGAGCCGCACCGGCGTCTCTGCGAGGCGGACGTATACAAGACTTTGGCGTTGCGGGCCCTGGGCCGGGAGCAGGAGGCCGCCGAGCTGGAGGCCGGGGTCCGACAGTGGGCCGAGGAGTTGCTCAAGCGCCCGGAGCACGAGGAGCAGGGCAAGAGAATGTTGGCGTTGCTGGGCGAGAGGTAGCGGCC
>CAYRFY010000819.1:0-3095 GCA_964423635.1 uncultured Armatimonadia bacterium
TGTGCGGGGGATGTGGGTGAGTGGTTCCAGTGGAGCGAGGGCGGCGGGCGCCTGGACGTCGGCCCCGCCATGCGTGCGGCCTTCGGGCGGTGGCTCCGGAACCGGTACCGGACTCAAGCGCGTCTTCGCGCAACGTGGGACGACCCCGGGGCCCGCTTCGCCGAGCCACCCCTCCCCACCGTCGGCGACCTGTGGGAAGCGGACGGCGGCGGCTTTCGGGACCCGCGGCGGCGCGCGGCAGCCATCGACTTCATGCGCTGCTACAATGACGTGGTGGTGCAGGCCCTGGAGCGGTTCGCCAAGGCGGTCAAGGAGGGCAGCGACGGGCGCCTGCTCACGGGCGCGTTCTTCGGCTATACCTTCGGCCTTCACCACTGGGTCGCTCAGACCAGCGGCCACCTGGGTACGCAGGTCGCGCTGCGCAGCCCGTACATCGACTTTTTCTCCTCGCCCTGCGGCTACGGCGACCGCGGCGTCGGCGGCGTGTCGATCTACAATCAGGGCGTCTGGGCGAGCCAGGCCCTGCACGGCAAGCTCTTCTACGGCGAGGCCGACATCCGCACCCACCTGTGCCCTCCGGACTCGCCCCAGGCCTCGTACCGTAGCGCCACGACCTCCGGGCAGAGCGTGGCTCTCCTGCAGCGCGAGTTCGCCAACTGCCTCGCCGGCGGAAAGACGCTCTGGTGGTTCGACATGGACGGCGGCTGGTTCTCGGAGACACCCATCCTCCGGGCCATACGGCGGATGAGCCGCATTGGCCAGCGCAGTCTGGAGCGTGACTATCGCAGTGTGGCGGAGGTTGCGGTGGTCGTCGATCCGCAGAGCTGGCTGTACAAGGCGCCGAAGCCGGAGTTCGACAAAGCTCTGACGCACAGCGCCATCGAGGCGCTGGCGCGCCTGGGCGCGCCCTGGGACGCCTACCTGCTGGACGATCTGGGGGATCCCCGCGTGCCCGACTACAGGATGTACCTGTTCCTGAACGCCTTCCACCTGACCCAGGCGCAGCGGGAGATGGTGGCGCGCAAGGTCAAGCGGGGCGGCGCCACGTCGGTGTGGGTCTACGCTCCGGGGTTCGTGGATGACACCGGTGCCGGCCCGGAGGCGTGCCGGGCGCTCACCGGTCTGCGGCTCTCCTTCGATGAGCGTGAGGACGCGGTGCTGGTCGAGACGCCCTGGGGGCGATGCGGCAATCCCGACCCGCAGGCCTCCGCGCCCCTGTGGTACTGCGCAGACCCGGATGCGGAGGTGCTCGGCCGGCTGCAGGCCGGTGGACAGCCCGGACTGGTCAGGAAGCAACTGGACGACTGGGTATCGGTCTACAGCAGTGCCCCTCTGACAGACCACGACGTGCTGCGCCGGTTGGCCCGCGAAGCCGGCGTGCACATCTACTGCGACCAAGGCGATGCCTTCTACATGGATAACCGCTACTTCAGCATCCACGCAGGCGTGGCCGGGCCGCGCGAGATCACTTTCGCGCGGCCCGTCACCGTTGTGGACCTGTGGACGGCAGAGGTGTTGTGCGAAAGCCAGACGTCGCTCAGGCTGCAACTGCCGCAGTTCGCCTCCGGCCTGTACGAGTACCGCCCGGTGGCGACGGAGGGCGGGTAGGGTGCGACTGCCCCGGTCTCCTGACTGCGGGCGATCCCGTGAGGTCCGCCCCGTGTCGTTTCCGCGCTCCGCAGGGGCGGTCTGCAGAGGCGCACACCGGCACCCTCGCCCGGCCGCGACGCAGGCTCTGCCGCCACCGGTCGCCGCGGCCCGTACCACGAGGAGTCCCGCTCAATGACCGAGCTGCTCTGCCTCATCGGCGTGCTCGCACTGCTCGCAGGAGCCTCCTGCGCGGGCCTGCCCGGCTTCACTCAGGCCCCGAGGTTCTCCGAGCAGGTCTCACTCACCACCGTGCTCGACGGTGTGCGGGTGGCTGTCGGCGCCCCGGCGGGCTTTGCGCCGGAGCGGCCCACCCTCGTGGTGTTCTACGCCACGCCCAACGGCAACGGCCTCGAGCAAACCCTGGGTCGACGCCCGCGGAGCCCCGAAGAGTGGCGGTTCGACATCCAGCACGTAGCGGCCCAGGTGCGGCAACTGCGCGAGGTCCGCCCCGGGGAGAACACCGTGCTGGTCTGCGTGCAATCCCCGGAGCTGAGCTGGCCGACGTGGCGGGTCAAGCACGCCGACGCCGGCGCTCTGGTTCGCCAACTCGTGCAGGACACGGTCGCGACGCTCCCCGGGGAGGACAAGCAGGTGGCCCTGCTCGGCCACAGCGGCGGCGGCGCCTTCTTACTGGGGTCCGTCGAGGCGGGCGCGGAGATCCCCGCACGGGTCGAGCGCATCGGCTTCCTGGACGCCAACTACTCGTACTCCGAGGACAAAGGCCATGGCGACCGGCTGCTCTCGTGGTTGGCCGGGGAACCCGCACACCGACTGGTGGTTATCGCCTACGACGACCGCAGCGTGACTTTGGACGGCAAGCCGATTGTCTCGGCCGATGGCGGCACGTACCGGGCCACGCAGCGGATGATGGATCGACTGGCCAAGGACCGGCCACTGTCCCACTCGCTGCATCTGGACTTCGATCTGTACACCGACGCGAGTAGGCAGGCCGTCTTCTACGTGAACCGCAACTATGCCAACAGTATCCTGCACACGGCTTTGGTGGGAGAGAAGAACGGGGTGCTGCAGGCGCTGACCGTGGGAACCGCCGAAGAGACGGCCTGGGGCGTCTTCGGCGGCGATCGGGCCTACACCAGATGGATCGAGCCGGCGGACGAGGCGATCAGCCCCGCCGCCATCCCGCCGCGGGCGGTCGACGCCCCGGGAGGCGCGGCGGTGATGAGCAATCTCGCGACCCTGAGCGGCCCCGAGCGCGAAGCGGAAATGCTGGCCCAGATCACGTCCGGTAATGTCCCGGACTTCCTGCGCTGCTTCCGGCGGGTGACGGTGGAGGGCAAAGACGCCGCGGGTGCCGCGCATACCGTGGCGCTGGATGTCATCCCCGACTACCTATCGGTCGGCAGCGACGACGACTTCTGCCGCCTCCCGATGACCCCCGCGGCCGCTCAACGCATCGCCGACGCCTTTGGGTGCCTGTTGCCCAC
>CAYRFY010000820.1:0-3092 GCA_964423635.1 uncultured Armatimonadia bacterium
GGCCCCAGGGCTTCCTGCCGGTTCGAGCGGCCGTGTGGTGCATGATCCGGGCTAGGGGGGAAGGGGACGGACCATGTCCCCCAGGAGGTTCCCGATGCTCTCTGCCTGCTTCACTGTTGCCGCCTTGTCTGCCGTCTGGCCCATGCCTTGTACCGCACAGGCGGAGCCTATGCTTGTTCTCGCCGCGAGCCCCAGCGTGCCCGACATCCAGGCCGCGGTCGACGAACTCGAGCATGGCGGCGTCGTGCGGATTCCCGCCGGTCGCTGCGAGGCCATTGGCACCGTCGAGGTGCCCGGAGGTGTGAGGCTCGTGGGCGCTGGACCAAAGGAGACGGTTCTGTATCGTGCCGGGGGGACCGATGCCAAGAGTAGCGCCCCGATCCTGCGCCTTGATGGCTCCAACGGCAGGCCGTCGCGCATCGAGGGCCTCGGCTTGATCGGCATGGAGGACCCGGCCTCGGCGTCCTGGGATACCGGCCTGCAACTGACCCAGACCCGGGACTTCCGCGTCACCAACTGCCGCTTCCGGCGCTTCGGCGCGGCGGGGATCGGCACGCGGGGCGCCTGCACCGGTGTCATTGACCACTGCCTGTTCGTGGACAACTTCAAAAAGCCCATCAACAACGTGGGCTACGGAGTGGTGGTGATGGGCACCGGGGAGTGGCGCGAGGGGCTCGTGCCCGGCGGCGCCGAGGCCGTATTCGTCGAGGACTGCGAGTTCATCGGCTCGCGCCACGCCATCGCCTCCAACGCCGGAGCCAGCTACGTCTTCCGCCACAATCACGTGCACGGCAACGATAACAGCCAGGCCGTGGATGCCCACGGGCCGGGCTACGGCTCCAAGCACGGAACGCAGTGGATCGAGGTCTACCACAACCTCATCGAGAAGCCCGTCGGAGGCCCCACCGCAATGGTCCTCCGCGGCGGCGGAGGCGTGGTATTCGGAAACACCATCCGCGACTATGGCTCGGCCATAACCCTCACCCTGGACTTCGACTCCAAGATCGACTGGTCGGCGCCATACCCCATCCCCGAGCAGATCGGAAACATGTGGTTGTGGGACAACACCTGGAAAGACGAGCCCGTGCAGCCTCAGGTGCCGCGCCGGTCTGCAGAGCACATCCAGCTCGACAGAGACTACTTCACCAGACCCCTGCCCGGCTATCAGCCCTTCCCCTACCCACATCCCCTGACGGCGAGCTGAGAGACGCAGCGGAGGACTGCCGTCTCTGCGGAGAGCATGAAGGTACAGGCCATAACCTCAGCGAAGCATAGCTCAGGTTGTGCTTGTGCTGAGGTCTGGTATTGCTCATCATCACCCTGAACGCCACAGGCGCCAGGTTCCACGGGGGAGGAACCCGCTCCATGGCCAATGGTCTTCTTGTCTCGTACTCCGGCTATCCGTACACCCCGAGCAGTCTGTGTCCCGACAACGGTCTGGCGGGCCTCGCGGCGGTCCTGCAACTGTCCGGGCACGCGGTGCGCATCCTGGACTACGGCACCGTGTCCACCATGGCCCGTCTGTACCCGGAGGTCCTGTCCCGGCGTGCGGCCCCGTTGATGGCCGCCTTGGCCTCATCCGCGGGCCACCCGGACGAGGAGCTGCAGCAACGGTTGGTTCAGCTCGACCGCGATCTGGAGGCCCATCAGGCCTCGGAGCTTGCGGTCATCTCCGAGGAGATCAGCCGACAGGTCACTGAGGTTGAGGCCGCCTTCGTGGGGTTCAAGCTCTGGAACGGCGACGGCTTCCTGGGCACGATCGCTATCGCCCAGGAGCTTCGAAAGCGCCACCCCGGCCTGCGCCTGATCGCCGGCGGCCCCCACGCCACCTGGTTCCGCGCCCTGATCCACGAGCTGACGGACGTGTTCGACGCCATCGCGGTCGGCGAGGCGGAGGACAAGATCGGCGAGCTGGCCGATCGCGCCGCGGCCGGGCGAGACTTCAACGGCATCCCCGGGGTCACCTGTGCGGCCTCGGAGCACGTTGAGCCCACCTCCGCCGTGGACCTCGCCCGGGTGCCCGCAGGCCTGTATGATACGGACACTTACCCGGCCATGGCCGGGAACGAGAAACTCAAGCTCGTCATCATCGACGAGAGTCGGGGCTGCCCGTACGGCTGCGCCTTCTGCGCCCACCCCGTGGAGAGCGGGCGCCGGCTCAGGCTCCGACCGTCGGAACTGGTGCTGCAGGATATCGAGGCCCTGGTGCGCGAGCACAGGATCCGGGCCTTCCGCTTCGCCGGATCGTCCACGCCGGGGTGCCTGATGCGCGACGTGGCGGCGGGCATCATCGACCGCGGGCTGGATGTGCGCTACTGCAGCTTCGCCCACTTCGCCAGCAGTGACCCGGCACACTTCGAGTTGCTGCACCGCTCCGGACTGCATGCCATGTTCTTTGGCCTCGAGTGCGGCTGTCCCGAGTTGCTCAAGCGTGCGACGGGCAAGCCGATCCACCTGGACCGCATCGGCGAGACGGTTCAGGCGGCGAAAAGCGCCGGGATCGTCGCCATCTGCAGCATGATTGTGCCCATGCCCTTCGAAACCGAGCAGACCATGCAGGAGAGCCTCGAGCTGCTCAAACGCCTGGCGCCGGACTACGTCCCGGTGTCGTTCCCGGGACTTCTGCCGGGCACCCCGTGGTTTACCCAGGCCGAGGAATACGGCTTCGAGGTGGACAAGGACGAGTACCTGCGCCAGAATCTGGGCTACAAGTTCAAAATGCTATTCCCACCCGAGTTCTGGGAACCGCTTCCGTACCGGCTTAACGGCCGCAGTTTCGCGCAGTTCACCCGGGATACCCGGCGCTTCATCGGGATGCTCGAACAGGCGGGGATCGTGACGGGGCTCACCGACGACCACGCGCTGATGGCGGAACTCTCGGGGATCGACGCGCGACAACTTCGCGATCTGGCCCGGCTATGGTGTGCCACAGGGGATGCGGCCTCGATGCAGGGCTTCGTGGAGAAGTTCAACCAGGCGGCCTGCGTGCCTGTATCTCGTAACGGCGAAAGCGGCCGGAGCTTCGGCGCAAGCGAAGCATTCTAGCACTACAACCGTACATGCGTTGAGGCGAGGAAGCGGCCGTCGGTGGG
>CAYRFY010000821.1:0-273 GCA_964423635.1 uncultured Armatimonadia bacterium
GGCGCGGCCGACAAGCTCACATTCGCGTGGGAGTGTCAGTGTGAGAGCGTCGGCTCCCGGTAAGAGCAGCTCGAGGAATCTCCCGGCATTCAGCGAGGTTCTTCGCTATCTCGCTGCGCGAGATGGACGCTCAGAATGACAGGAACAGGGCCGGCCGGAATTGCCGGCCGCACCGGCCGCACCGACCGCCCCGCAACCCGCCAAAACGCCGGCGACCGTGGGTTCTTTTGGCCCTCGAAAAGGAGGCTACGTCCATGCCGCAGGCCCGGAAGA
>CAYRFY010000821.1:283-3090 GCA_964423635.1 uncultured Armatimonadia bacterium
TCCATCCGCATGGTCCTCCAGAGCGCGGACTACGAGGTCGAGGACGCCGCCAGTATGAAGGAGGGTCTCGACAAGACCCAACAGTGGCGCCCGGACTTGATCCTGCTGGATGTCATGATGCCCGACGGCACCGAGGGCTTCCATTTCGTCTGGAAGCTGCGGAACGAGTTCCCCGTCGAACTATCCAACACGCCGATCGTCATTCTCTCGGCGATCCACAATACCACTAAGCTCAGGTTCTACCCCGACAAGGGCGACGGCACCTACGAGCCCGGCGAGTTCCTGCCGGTGCAGGGCTTCATCGACAAGCCCGCGGAACCCTCGGTACTGCTGGCCAAGATTCGCGGCACGCTGGAGGAGGCGGGCGGGGCGTAGGTGTCAGGGCCGAGAGGGCGTTCGCAGCCGTCTTGCAGGGCGGGATCGGGCTTTCCAGCCGGTCCGCGCATGAACGCACCGGAGCCACGTCTCGCCCTCGCCGCATCCGCAACGGTCGCCGCCGTGTCGTCCTCCCCCCTCCTCCCGTCGCCCGCGTTCCCGCCCTGCGGGACGGGCGTAAGGGAGAGGGGGGGTGAGGCGACGTTGGGCCCTGCAGACGTCCACGGGTTGCACCCGTGCTGGTCTGCGCAGCCCCTTGCGGGGCAGACGACGACGGCACGGCGGACGACCCTCTACTCACTGGGCCCTGGCCGTCTCGCAACAAGTCGTTGGCACCGCGCACCGGACAGGGGGGCCGCCGACAGTGGACCCTGATCTTCCCCTGCGCAAGCACCTGACATGGCTCATCGGCCTGCGCTGGCCGGCGGTGGTCGCGATCGTCGCCGGCTCCACCGTGGCCGTCGAGGTTCTGCACCTGCCGCTGCCTTTGCTCCCGCTGCAGGCCTGCGGCCTGCTTCTGGCCGCCTGCAACGCGGGCTTCCGCGCCTGGCTGAGCAAGACGCCCACCGATGATGCCGCCGAGCAGCAGCGGGCCCTCACCGTTCTGGCGGATGTGCAGTTGATCGTCGATGTGGCCGTCCTCCTGGCCATCGTCCATCTCACCGGTGGCGCCCGCAGCCCGCTGGCCCCGTTTCTCCTGTTCCCCACCGTCTTCGCGGGCCTGACTTTGCCCCCGGCCCGGGCCTACGCCCATGCCGGCGTCGTTGTGGTGCTCTACGGCGGCCTGCTACTGGTCGAAGGCATGTACCGGCCGTCGCCCCACGGCCCGACGGCCCAAACCCAGTGGCTTCCGGGAGAGCTGACGGTGTTCGGGGCCGTCGCCGCCGCGGTGTCCCTCACCACATACGCCACGGTCTTTCTCTCGAGCGAGTGCCGGTTGCGCCAGGCCGAGCTGGCTTCGCTCACGGAGGAATTGGCCCGGCAGGCCGGCGCCTGCCATGTGGCCTATGCCGAACTGCAGAACGTGCAGGACAACCAGGTAAGGTACATGCAGCGCGTGGCCCACGAGCTCAAGTCGCCGCTGTCGGCCATCAGCATGATGCTGCAGGCCGCCTCGGACGCGCTCGCGGAAACGGTGCCGGCGCAGCAAAGGGAGATGCTCCACCGCGCGGCGGCCCGGGCCCGCTCCGCCCTGCAGCTCACCGACGACCTGCTCACCCTCAGCGAGGTTCGCGAGGCCGCCTCTTCGGCTCCCCCGGCCAAGATCAGTCTCAGCCACCTGATCGAGAGCCTCCTCGACGAGCAGCAGTATGTGGAGGTGGAGCAGGGGGTGGTATTGGTCGCGGATATCGAGGACGGCCTAAAGCCGGTGCTTGGATACCGGTCTGAGCTCATCGCTCTGCTGAGGAACCTGATCTCCAATGCGGTGAAGTACAGTCCCGAAGGAGGGCGGGTGACGGTTCGCGCCCGCTCGGGCCCCAGAGACGTCGTCCTGGAAGTCGCGGATCAGGGGATGGGGATCGAGCCCGATGAGATCCCCCGGCTGTTCGAGGAGTTCTACCGCTCCCCGGCGGCGCGGGCCGGCGGGATCGGCGGCACCGGCCTGGGGTTGGCGATCGTCAAGTCCGTGGTCGATCGTCACCAGGGCTCGGTCACGGTGGAGAGCCGCCCCGGCGAGGGCACCACCTTTCGTGTCCGCCTCCCCGCCCCGGACCCGGCCCCGACCTGGGGACCGCCGGAGGAGCGACATCCGGGGCGGGAGACGGAGTAGACGCGGGGGGCGGCCTCGCCTTACTCCGCCAAACGGCGGCGGAGACGGGATGAGGGGGAGTACGGCAAACGGCACCTCACCCCCCGACCCCCTCTCCCTTACTCCCGCAAACGGCGCGGGAGACGGGCGAGGGGGAGTACGCCAAACAACACATCACTCCAGGGGCACACGTAGACAAGGGGCTCAGTGGCCATGGATAGCGGACGTCAGGACCCCACCGTGAAGAGCGTCAGTGAGCCAGGGAAGGTCTCCTTTGCTCGCGAACAGCGACGGCAGCCAACGGAAGCGGAGTGCATCCTCTGGCAGTGTCTGCGGAACTGCGGTCTTGGCGTGCGTTTTCGGAGGCAGCACCCATTCGAGGGGTTCGTGCTCGACTTCTACTCTGCAGAGCAGCGATTAGCAGTGGAGATCGATGGCCCGGTGCACGAGGAACAACGCGGCTACGACGAATGGCGCGATGGTCAGCTATCGCAACACAGTATCCGCGTCTTGAGAATCCCCGAGGCCATGGTTAGCAATGACCTTGACGAAGTCCTTGGGATCATCCGCGACGAACTCCAGAAGTGAAGTGGAGCAGGTCGCCGTCCGCGTCGTTGCCGTCCGCCGTCCCCCCCTCGCCCGTTTCCCGCGCCGTTTGCGGGAATAAGGGAGAGGGGGAAGG
>CAYRFY010000822.1:0-3074 GCA_964423635.1 uncultured Armatimonadia bacterium
CTGTTTGGGCTGTGACGGGGGCCGTGCCCAGCGCGTGCGAGTGATCTTGCAGGTGAGGTTGCGATGAGACACAACGCGCCGTCGCTCCCGATACGCTGGCTCCTGCCCCGGGAGTTCGTGGTGACCGATGCCGAGATGATCGTGGGTACCGTCCTGGGGTCGTGTGTCGCGGTGTGTCTGTGGCGTGATGACCCTCCGATCGCGGCCATGTGTCACTGCGTCCTGCCCACGCGGGTGCCGACGCGACAGTCGGATGTGATGGGCGCCTATGTTGACGAGACGCTGCGGCACATTCTGGCGGAGGTAAGGGTGCCGGGCGAGCGGCCGCGGAGGCTGACGGCGCGTGTGATCGGCGGGGCGGCGATGCGGCTGCACAACGGCGGGGGGCAGGTGTGGGAGACGGTGGGAGCGGCGAATATCACCGCCGCCCGGCGCATTCTGGCCGCGGCCCGGGTGCCGGTGGTGCGGGAGCTCGTAGGGGGGAGCGAGGGCCGTCGGATCCGGTTTCATACGGCGACGGGGGAGGTGACGGCGCAGAGCACCGCTCCGGCGGCGGCATTGCAGGAGCGGGGCTCGCGGCTGCGGTGAGCGCTCCGGATAGTTGCACGGCGTTTCCGGCCTCGAGTCTCTTTTCTGCTTCATCGGACGGCACCGGTCGCCAAGAATGGAGATGATGGTGAGTGGATGTGGCGATGGGTCGGGGGCACCCGACCGGCCCCGCGCATCGGATCGACAGGCGACGCTCACCGGATGGTCCGTCCAATGCAGAACGCGCAGAGTCCGGCGCCCTGGGTGGCGGCCGGTGACTGTCGCGGCCACGGAGTGTTGACAAGTTGGCATCCAGCATCGCAGCCCTGCCCGCCACCGGCCCACGGATGTCCCGACGCGAGTTCGAGGACCTCGCCCAACTGGTGCGTGACACCTGTGGGATCAAGCTGACTCAAGAGAAGACGACCATGCTCACCAGCCGGCTGTCCAAGAGGCTGCGTCTGCTGGGCCTGGCGTCCTACGCCCATTACTATGAGTACGTCACCAGCGAGGCGGGCCGGGAGGCCGAGCTGGGACACATGATCGATGCGGTCACGACGAATAAGACCGACTTCTTCCGGGAGCCCTCGCACTTTGAGTTCCTCACACGGACGGCGCTGCCCAATGTGATGAGCCTCATGGGCGAGACGGGGAGCGGGCATCTGCAATTGTGGAGCGCGGCCTGCTCCACCGGGGAAGAGCCGTACACGATGGCGATGGTTGTCTCGGAGTTCCTGCAGACCCGGCGCTCCTGGCGGGCCTCGATCCTGGCGACGGACATCAACCGCGAGGTGCTGGTCTACGGGACCCAGGCGGTGTACCCGGAGCATCTGGTGGCCCCGATTCCGGCGGAGTACCGGCTGAGATACCTGATGCGCGGGCGCGGCGCGCGGCAGGGGGAATGCCGGATCGTTCCGGAGCTACGGAACCTGGTGACCTTCCGGCGGTTGAACCTGGTTGGAGGGGATTACGGGTTCAGCACTCAGATGCATGTGGTGTTTTGCCGCAACGTCATCATCTACTTCGATCGCGACACGCAGCGTGAGCTGTTCGCGCGCATCTACAGGCACACGGCGCCGGGCGGGTATCTGTTCATCGGCCACTCGGAGAGTCTGACCGGCGTCAGTGACGAGTTCCAGCGGGTGGCGCCCACGGTCTACCGCAAGCCTCCCGTCTGAGGCCTGCGGCGGACAGTCGCGGTCGCGGGGTGTATGCACCGAGGACAAGCGCGTGCGTGGCAAAAGCGCACTGAAGGCCGACATCGCAGCCCATGAGGTGGCCACGTGCCTGAGCAAGCCGTCCGGGTCCTGATCATCGATGACTCCGCGCTGGTGCGGCAGGCCATGCAGGAGGTATTGGAGAGTGACCCGGGCATCGAGGTCATCGCCTCGGCACGGGACCCCTTCGCGGCCGCCAACCGGCTGCGTAGCCGGCGGCCCGACGTGATCGCCTTCGGCGTTCAGCCCCCGAGTATCGATGCGAACGCTTTCCTGAAGGAACTCCTGGCGACCACTCCGATACCGGTGGTGATGTGCTCCGACCTTACCTCGCGTGGCAGCGTGCGGGCGATGGAGGGCATGGATGCTGGGGCGGTCGAGATGGTGGAGCGGCCGCGGACCGCGGCCAAGCTGCTGCTGCAGGAGGCGCGGCTGCGGATCTGCGAGGCGGTCAAGTCGGCGGCGAAGGCCCGGATCGGGCCGCGGGCGCCGGGTAGTCGCTCCGCCGCTGTGGCCGAGTGGCCCCGGGAGAGCCTGGAGAAGTACAGCGCCGACGTCATCCTCCCCCCACCCTTGCCCCGGGCGGCATTCGCCCCCACCGAGCGCATCATCCTCGTGGGCGCCTCCACCGGAGGCACCGAGGCGATCCGGGACCTACTGGCGCGCATGCCGACGGACACCCCGGGCATCGTCATGGTCCAGCACATGCCGGAGAAGTTCACCGCGGCCTTCGCCCAGCGTCTGGATCAGACCGTGCCGATGCAGGTGAAGGAGGCCGCGCACAATGACGTGGTGAGGCCGGGGCTGGCACTGCTGGCGCCCGGCAATCGCCACGCCGTCTTGCGACGCATCGGCACCCGCTATCACGTGGAACTGCGAGACGGCCCGCTGGTCTCGAGGCACCGGCCCTCGGTGGACGTGCTGTTCCGCTCCGGAGCCGTCTGCGCCGGCCCCAACTCGGTAGGCGTGATTCTCACCGGCATGGGCGACGACGGGGCAACGGGCATGCTGGAGCTCAAGCAGAGCGGCGCGACCACCATCGCGCAGGATGAGCGCACCTGCGTGGTGTTCGGTATGCCGCAGGTGGCGATCAAGAGGGGCGGGGTCGATGTGGTCAAGCCTCTTGCGGCCATCGCCGAAGTGGCCCTGAAGGCGGCGCGCTACAGTCCCAGGCCCTGGCTGCAGGAAGCTGCATCGCGCGTGCCGTCCTGAGGGGGCGGGGAACGGCGGGAACGGCCGTGGCGCGGGACGGCCAACGGCCGCCTCACCCCCGTGCCCCGCCTCTCGGCGTCTCTCCGAGCCGCTTGTACTCGCCGATACGACCGGCGA
>CAYRFY010000823.1:0-3065 GCA_964423635.1 uncultured Armatimonadia bacterium
ACGAGACCACACCCGCGGGCGGGGTCGCCACCGGCCCGGCGGCCCACTACATCCGAGCGGGTACGGTCGCACAGGGGACCGGGGGGTTCATCGCCGACAGACGCGTAGACCTCTTCCGCGCTCCGGGGCAGCAGTTCACCCGAACCGCCAGGCCGCTGGACATGCTGCAGGTGAGTGAGGCACCGCAGCATGCGGCGGGCAGCTTCCTGGTCTCGCAGATAGTGGATGACGAGACCCTCCGCGTCCGTCGCTTCCCCGAAGCGCCCGTGGAGGGGGTGCGGTTCGAGCTGCAGCGCTCCTCCGGCTGCGGGGCCGTGCCCGGCGGCTGCGCGGTACAGTGCGCCCGGGACGCCTCCTGGGCAACCGCGAGTGCCCCTCTACCGGCAGGGAGCTACCGGCTTAGCTTCTTCCACCGCGCCCATGCGCCCGAGAAGATGAGCGCCCGCAGCCTGCCCGACTGCGCGGGCAAGGTGACCGTGCGCCTCGGCGAGGCCCTCGTCGAGCACGAGTTCGCGACGAGCTTCGTCTGGCAGAAGCACTCCCTGATCGTGGAGGTCGCGGAAGCCTGCGGCCTGACAATCGCGGCCCAGTCCACGGGCGCCGCGGCCATGGAGTACACGGGCTTTGCGCTCACGTCCGGTGAGAAGTAGAAGGCCTGCGGCGGCCCTGGGCCGAAAGGACGGCAATGGTCCCCGGCGAACTGGTCTCACACGCCACATCCGGAACATGTCGCCACACAAGGAGATACCAGCGATGGCACGCATCTACATCCCCTTCTATAGCCGCTATGGCAATGTCGAAGCCCTGGCCGGGGGCGTTGCGGAGGGAGTGCGGCAGGCCGGCTCCGAGCCGACTCTGGCCTTTGTCGGCGACGTCATGACCCCGCCGGAAGTCATCAACGCCGATGAGCGCTGGAAAGCGACCCACGAGCGCCTGTCCGCCGAGTACCCCATCGCCACGGTGGAGGACTTCGGCGCCGCCGACGGCGCCTGCCTCGGCGCCCCCACCCGTTTCGGTGTCATGGTCGCACAGATGAAGGGCTTCCTCGACAGAATGGGCGGCCTGTGGTCCGCCGGAACCGTCATCGGCAAGCCGGCGGGGTTCTTCACCTCCACGGCCACGCTGCACGGTGGCCAGGAAGTCACCTGCTACACCGCATGGCCGGTGCTGGCCCATCTCGGCATGGTGATCGTGGGGGTGCCCTACTCGGTGCAGGAGCTGCTCACAACGACCACGGGCGGCGGCCCCTACGGGCCCTCTCACGTGGCGGGCGGCAACTCCGACATTCCGGTGGATGAGACGGAGCTGGCCATCTGCAGGGCCTTTGGGGAGCGCGTGGCGAGGATCGCCGACGCCCTCAAGGCCGGCGGGTAGGGCAGAGGCAGCGACGGGGACCGGATGGCCGGGGCCCTGCACGGAGAGGCCCAAAGACTGCGAGAAGCAAAGAGAGCGGCGGAGAAGGCGGGGCCGGAGCCCCGCCCTTCTCCGACCGCTCTCGCCGGTCCGTGTCCCTGTAGTCTGAGGTGGCCTCCGTAGCTGCGCCCTGTCCGCTACTTGGCCGGCAGCCTGAGGGTCCAGTCCACCATCTCCCGCCGCAGCGCGTACAGATCGCCGCTCACATCCATCTCGTCGAGGAAGGCCTGGGCCTGAGCGGCCGTCTCGGCCGCCTTGCCGCCCCGCTCCCCGGCCTGCGCGATGGCCTTGCGCAGCGTGGCCAGATAGCGCAGGTCGTCTTGGCCCTCGCGGTAGCCCTCCCACTGGATCGTGTCGATACAGCCGTCCACGGTGGGGTAGATGAAGTTGTGCTGCCGGTAGGTCTTGCCGCTGAAGTCGTTCCAGCCGTGGTAGTAGATGTAGGTCATGCCGCCGTCGTAACCGTTGGCCGCCAGCAGCAGGCCGAAGTTGCGCCGGTATGTCTCGGGCACCTCGCTCCCCGACTGCGGGTTGGCGTACGAGAAGATCTTGTGCCCATTGCCGTGCCAGCGGGCGGCCTCCTCCTGCGACGGGTCCCCGTAGCAGACCAGCAGGTCCTGCAGGTCTCCCACCAGCGGGAAGTTCTGGCCCTGCGATCCGGCGACGAAGACCTTGCCCCCTGCCTCATGCACGCTCTGCCACTCCTCCCGCTGGGCCTTGAGCGCATCGCCCTGGGCCTCGTCCCGGCCGTAGAAGTAGACATCCTCGAACCCGAACTCCTCGGCGATGTCGATGATCTCCCGGATCTTCTCGGACGGGGTGCCGGTGCCGGCCACCAGATAGTACAGGTGGTCGTTGCGCATGCCCACCTCGCGCCGGGCCTCCAGCACGGTACGCAGGAGCCCCGTATCGTAGCGTACGCCTACCGTCGGATTGTCCACTCCGTGCTGCAGCAGGTTGCGCAGTTCCGCCTTGTACTGGGCCAGGCTCCGCTTCGAGTGGGCCACCGTGCCCCCACCCTCGAGATCCAGGTCGATGCCCCAGTGGAAGTAGATGCTCGATTCCAGGCAATTGGGCTCCAGGTCGAAAGCCAGGACCGTCAGCAGCAGCCGCATGCGGCCTACCTCCCGGCCCCCGGAGGACAGCAGGATCTCGCCCACGTACTTGCCGGAGGCGGCGTCGGGCGGGACATGCACCGTCACCCAGACCCGCTTCGCCGTCTCGGCGGCGATCGGGATCGGCTGCAAAGCCTCGGCATCCCGGATCGGCATGGCCTCGACGGAGGTGTCCTTCTCCTCGGGTAACGCCTCCGGGCTGCTGATCCACAGCCATCTGCGGCCGCCGTCGGGGAAGCTGAGCCGCACGTAGTTCTCGCGCGCCTCTTCATCGACGCCCACGAGGGTATCGTCCTTAAGCAGCAGCTCCGGGGTCAGCAGGTGCATGCCCTTATTCAGAGGGAATCGCCCCGGAGGGCCACTTTGGTACCAGCACTTGACGGAGCGCAGGTCCACCGCGTCGGCGGGGATCGTGCCTGCCTCGCCGGTCAGGTCGCCCACGGTGCACTCCAGGTCCAGGGGCTCGTCCAGGGCATAGACCACGAAGGAGGCCGGCTCGTACTCGCCGCGACAGGCCTGAATCGTCATCTCGTCGGA
>CAYRFY010000824.1:0-3056 GCA_964423635.1 uncultured Armatimonadia bacterium
GCCGAACTTGTCGCCGCAGAAGAACAGGGCATCCAGGTCCTTCAGGTGCGTGAAGTGCCCGTCGGTCATCCGGCCGGCCTGCAGCAGGTCCTCGGACTTCAGCCGCAGGTCCTGACGCTTGGCGGTTCCCGGGTTCCAGGGCTTCAAGGGGTCATAGTACCACAGTCCTCCGGCGGCGTACTGGGCGCCGAACACAATGCCCTGCTGCGTGGTGATGGAGCAGAAGTTGCCGCCGCCCACGCGGGGAACCGGGCCCAGGTCCACGAGCTCCCGCTCTCCGGTGTCCAGGCGCAGAAGGTGCATGGGGTGGCAGCTCGACGCATACACGATGTCCTCGGGGCCGGCGCCCAGACTGGTGACGGACGCCCCCTCCGTCTCATAGTCCAGGTCGATACGGCGTTTGGAGCCGTCCGCCTCCGTGACTTCCATGTACCTGGAGGGCAGATCCACCTTGACCGCCCGCCCGTCGGGCCAGGTCCCGGTGGACTGCCCCCAGTAGAAGAACCCGTCCTGCGTTCTGGCGGCGATCTGCGCCCTCTCCACAACCTGCGCGGTACCGTCGTACAGCAGGAACGTCTTGCCCCCCGCGATGCCGCAGGCCTTGCCGTCCACCGTGGGGTAGACGGTGGCCGTTCCCAGGGCGCGTTCGGCCTCATCGATGAGCTGGCGCTTCTCACCCGTGGTGGGGTTGTAGGCCACGATGTTGTACCGCGCGGTGCCGATGCCGCAGTACACCCAGCCCCGGTCGTCGGTGGCCAGATAGCTCAGATACTGCTCGGCGGGGTCCATCACACCGTGATCCCTGGTCTCCCGGGTCTGCGGGTCGAAGGAGACCAGGTGAATGGCCCCGCAGCCGCCGGCCCAGATCAGCCCCTCGGCGTCCTGAGTGAAGGATAGATAGGGGCTCGTGGCGGCAGGTCTCCCGTTGTAGGTGAACTCTCCGGACGAGGGATCGAACTCAACGAGCACCGAGCCCTGAGCCGTGTAGAACTTGCCATTGCTCGACATCAGCGAGCCGAAGGGAGCGCTCTGCCGGATGCTCTCCGGATAGTAGAACTGCCGGGTCTGTCCGCTGTCGATGTCGGTGACGAGGATCCAACCGGTGGGACCCAGGTCCAGGGAGTTGACGATCACCAGATTGCGGCCGTCGGCGGTTTGCGTGGTGGCGATGCCGCGGCACTCGGCCACCCGGGCTCCCACGCCGTAGTCGTGGAACGGCTCCTGCGCGGCCGCAACCGTGCACAGGCCGATACAGGGCACTGCAATGGCAAGAAGGTTCATGTGGGGTCCTCCGGGGAACGTATCAGTAGGCGGTGAGGTTGTGCGACGAGTTGGCGGCCGGGCGCCGATGAAGCGGCGCGCCGGGCCAATCGGTAAGCCATTTCCGCAGGTCCACTTCAGTAACCTGCCTGCCGCCTGGCCCATCATCCATCAACAGCACCCCGGAGGTCGACGATGAGATCACCTGGAATCGCTTTGCTCTGTATCCTCGCTGCCGCTTGCCTCGCACAGCAGCCAACCGCCGACCTCACCGGCAGCTTCCCCCTCGGCGTCTACTGGCCCTGGGAGCGGGTCGGTCCCGGAGCCGAGCTGTGCGAGATGGACAAGTGGGCCTATGTGGAGCGCTGTCTGGACGACATGAAGGCCCACAATGTCGATAGCCTGTGGGTGGTCAACCTGGGGATCGCCGAGCTGCCGGACCTGGCACAGCGGGTGGCCGATAGAGAGATGAAGCTGGTCCCGGCACTGGGGGAGCTGCACTATCAGGTGGACTGGCGCCGGAACAACTGGGAGTATCTGGAACGGGAGAGCCGGCGGGCGATCCAGGCCGCCGGCACCTCCCCGGCGATCTTGGCCTGGGCGCTTTGTGATGAGCCCAGGTCCACCATCGTCGAGGAGATGGAGACCTTCAGAGGCAAGTTCCACCAGTGGGGCGCCACACAGCCGGCGGTGGCGGTCACCATGTGGCATGACACGGTGGCCTATGCCGACCAAAGCGGGTTCCCCGTGGTCTGCCCGGACATCTACCCCTTCTTCTCGGCGGGCAACCCCAACGGCCCCAACACCCCCGCCGCCTCCCGGGCCTGGTACCGCCGCCACTGTCTGGTCGCCACCGAGGCCGCCACGCGCAACGCCAAGACTCCCTGGGTGATGCCTCAGGCGTACCACGAAGTCTGGGGGCCGTGGAGCTACGACGAGCGACAGGACGCGGTCATCCTCCCCGGCGGACTGATGCACTGGCGTCCGCCCAGCGAGGCCGAGATGCGCTGGCAGGTGTGGGCCGCGGTGGCGGCGGGGATGAAAGGCTTCTTCTGGTTCTGCTATGGCGCCCCTCCTGCAGACAAACCGGATGCCAAGCCCTATGAAGGGCCGACCTTCCCGGCCTCCATGGCGGTGACAGAGCCCACCGAGCTGGGCTTCCCCGGTGCCCTGATCCGCCGCGATCTGCAAACGACGCCGCAGTATGAGGCCGTTGGGGAAGTCTTCGGCGCGCTCAAGGCTCTGCTGCCATTACTGGCGGATGCGGTCGCTGCGGAGCAGCCTTTGCTGGAGGCGGAGCCACCGGGGTGGACGAAGGCCTTCCACAGCCCGGCGGCGGAAAGCGACTTCTGCGTGGTCGTTAATGACGACACCGAGCAGGCTCAGGAGGTGCGCTGCTGGGCGGTGAGGCCTACGGACTTCCGGGACCTGCGCACAGGGAACGTGCTCAAACGCGGCGAGGACGGCACCCTTGTGGTACCTTTGGCCCCCGGTGACGGGACGGTGCTTGAGCCGGTGGTGGAGGACGCCGGTTGAGTGCCGGCCGATCGGGGGCCTTGGGCGAGATGCCTGCTTCCGCCGGCAGTGTCATTCTGAGATCATCCGCTCCCGGAGGGAGCAGCTCGAGGAATCCCGTGACAGTCAAACAGATTCCTCACCGCCAGCGGCGCAAGCGCGAGCTTGCGCCGCTGGGGTTTCTCGGCCGGACCCCGAGGGCCCAATTCGGCCGGTGCCTCTAGATGTGCGGCCGAAAACCTATTTCGGCGGGTCACGGACCCGCCGAGTCGGGCTGGAAA
>CAYRFY010000825.1:0-3050 GCA_964423635.1 uncultured Armatimonadia bacterium
GGGGACTGAGGGGGGCGCCGTAGGACCGGCGGTCCGCAACGGCCGGGACCCCACCCCGGCCCTCCCCGCAGGGCGGGGAGGGAGCACGGCCCTTCGGGCCTGACGGCGACGGCAGGGCCGGATGCACGGTGTGGCTGTGCATTCGGTCTCTCCATCACGGCCAACGGCGCGGGGCGCCGAACACACATGTCGCGGCCGAGACGGACGGGCGAGATGCCCGCTTTGGCCTACTTTTCCGCCATCAGGTACGCAAGCAGCCGGGGCCACTCCCGGAAGTCCGGGATGATGATGTCGGCACCCGCCTCGATGAGGCGGTTGCGCTTCCACTCGTCGATGCCCTCACGCTTCTCCTCGTCCGTGGCCACACCGATGGCGATCCCGTCCACCTCCTTGGCGTTCTCGATCTCCACGAACCCGTCGCCGAACACCATGAACTCGCTGCCGTGGAGATTGTGGTCCTCGATGAGCTTGGCGATTAGCTTGGCCTTGGAGAAAGCCTTGTAGTCATCCAGGGCGCCGAAGATGTTCTCCCCGAAGATGGGGTGCAGGCCCAGGGAGCCCGACTCATCCAGGACGTACTGCTGATCGGTGCCGCTGGCTACGTACAGACTGAGGCCGCGGCGCTTGAGCTCGGCCACGAACTGCAGGCTGCCCGGCACGGACATCTCCTCCGGGCTGTAGCGGCCCTCCTTGATGCCCTCCACGCGGTCCTTGATCTGCTCCCAGAGCAAGTTGAGATAATCCCACTTGTAGTCCACGGCTTCCTTGGGCGTGCCGCCGCGGTTTTTGACCTCATCCACCAATGCCAGCATCTGGTACATGGTCTGCTTGCCGGTAAGGCGGGTCACGAACTCCAGGACGATGGCATGCAGCTCCTGGCGGCTCTCTCCCGTCTTGAGGTCGGCGAGGATGTCCACCATCATGGGGATCATCACATCCTGCCAGCCCTGACGGATCAAGGAGATGGTGCCGTCGAAGTCGAAAAGCGCGAAGCGGATGTTGCCGCGCTGCAGTTCGGTATTACGGATCTCGATGTAGTCGGCACCCTCGAGCATCTGCCCGCGCGGGTAGTCCTTAAGCTCCATTTGTCTCTCCCTCATGCGGCCGGCCACGGGTCGGCCGGGTGCGGTGATGGTGGTCCGACGGGGTCACGGGCAGCGCCCCTTGAGCGCCGCTTCTCCCCACGCCATGCCCAGGTAACAATACCTGATCGCTCGGATCGAGGCAAAGAGGATTTCCGGCCGCAAGACGGAACCGGACCTGTGCGCCCGCAAGACAGTCACCGCCGGCCCGGAGGGTTTCATGTACCGGTCCCGTCTGCGCCATATCCCCGACTACTGGGACAATACCGTCGCCAAGTTTCCTCACTCCCCGGCGGTCATCGCCTCCGGGCAGACGCATACCTACGCCCAGATGGACGAGGAGATCGGCCGCCTGGCCGGGTACCTGCAAGACGAGGTGGGCGTGAGACGCGGCGACCGTGTGGCCATCGCGCTGCCCAACTGCCTGCAGTGTCTCACCGCCTACTGGGCCGCCCTGCGCCTGGGGGCCATCGCAGCGCCGGTGAACATCCGGCTGCGCGACGAGGAGCTGGCCTTCGTCCTGGGCAATATCGGCCCCAAGGCCGTGTTCACCCATGCCGAGACACCCCAGGCCGTGCAGGAGGCCATCGCGGCCTGCGAAAGCGTGCACAGCGTCATCGGGGTGCAGATGCAGGAGGGCTGCGTGCCTTACGAGGCCGCCATCGGCCACCCCGAGCCGGCAAGGACCTGCCCGGATATCGCCGGAGACGATGTGGCCGTCCTGCTCCACACCTCGGGCACCACCGGCGAGCCCAAGGGCGGGGTGATGACCCACGACACCCTGCAGTTCAATGTGAAAAACGCCATCTTCGCCCACTCCTTCCGGCACGAGGACGTGCACCTGCTGATCATCCCGTTTTTCGCGCCCACGGCGTCCTATAGCCTCCTGGCCGGCTCGGCCTATCTGGGAAGCTGCATCTGCGTGGCTCCGCGGCCGGACGTGGGCGAGGCCATCGAGCTTTTGCAGGCCCACCGCTGCACGACGTTCATCGGCGTGCCCACCCTGTTTCACCTGTTCATCAGCGACCCGCGCGCGGGGACGGCGGACCTGTCCGCCCTGCGACTCATCGCCTACTCCGGCTCGCCCATGCCGGTGCGCACCGTGGCTCGCCTGCGTGAGCGCCTGCCGGGCGTGGCGCTGCACAACTTCTTCGGCCTGACCGAGACCATCTCGATGACCCATGTGCTTCCCGGCGTCAACGCCGCCGACCGGCCGGACTCGATCGGCAAGCTCCTGCCCGAGGTGTACACCAGGATCATCGACGAGCAGGGCGATCCGGTGCCCAGAGGCGAGGTGGGCGAGCTGTGCTTCCGGCGCGAGAACATCATCCCCTATTACTGGAACCGCCCGGGCCTGCTGGAGCAGTCCATCGTCGACGGCTGGTTCCGCACCGGAGATCTCGCTCGGGAGGACGAGCAGGGCTTCTTCTACGTGCAGGGGCGGAAGAAGGACATGATCATCGTGGCGGGCCAGAACGTCTACGCCCTGGAGGTGGAGCGGATCCTCTACACCCACGAGAGGGTGCGGGATGCGGCGGTGATCGGCGTCCCGGCCACGGGAGTGCGGGCGGCTCTGGGCGAGCTGGTGAAGGCCTTCGTCGTCCCGCAGCCGGGCGAGCAGCTCTCCGAGCTGGAGATCAAGCGGCACTGCGCCGCCCATCTGCCCAGCTACAAGGTGCCGCAGATAGTGGAGCTGCGAGAAGACCTGCCGAGAAACCCGGCGGGGAAGGTGGTCAAGAGGGAGTTGATGTGAACGGCGGTGGCAACGGCAACTGCAACGACAAATAGACAGGATAGACAGGATAACGGCGGGTAACGACAGTAGGCAACGACAACTCAACAGGATAACGGCGGATAACCGCGGACCGGACAACACAAGGCTCATCCCGCGTCACAGCGTTGCGCCGTCGCGCACCACGGCCGTTTCAGGAGTGTGCACCCTTGCCCAGACCCCTACGTCTCGGCCTG
>CAYRFY010000826.1:0-3043 GCA_964423635.1 uncultured Armatimonadia bacterium
CCACATCCCTTTGCTCCACCGTGACCTCAGTGAGCAAGACGACCTTGGTCATGTCGCGGGCGATGGTGTCCAGGAGGGCCTCGAAGTAGTCGAAGGCTTCCTTCTGGTACTGCAGGAGCGGGTCCAACTGGCCGTATGCCCGCAGATAGACGCTGTCGCGGAGGTGGTCCATCTCCTGCAGGTGCTGCATCCAGCGGTTGTCGATGACGCGCAGGAGCCAACTGCGCTCGATCTCGCGCATCAGCTCGGAGCCGAAGAGCTGCTCCCGCCCGTCGTACAGGGCCCTGGCCGCCTCGCAGAGGTCCTCGGCCAGGTTGGGGCCGTTGAGCTCCCACACATCGTCCAGCGATACCTCGCCCTCGATGCCGGGAACGGCCTCGGTCAGCGCGTGGTAGAGGCTGTCGATGTCTCTGTCGGTGGGATGGATGTCGGCGCTGGCGTAAGTCTCGACCACCGATCTCACGGTGCGGTCGACCATCCCGCGTACGCTCTCGCTGCAGTCCTCGCCCATGAGCACGCGGCGCCGGTCACCGTAGATGACCTCACGCTGCTTGTTCATCACATCGTCGTACTTCAGGGTGTTCTTGCGCTGGTCGAAGTTGCGGCTCTCGACCTTCTCCTGAGCGCGCTCGATGCTCCGGCTGACGATCTTGTGCTCGAGGGCCTCTTCCTCGGGCCAGGAGTTCATCATGAACTTGAACCGGTCCGGCCCGAACAGGCGCATCAGCTCGTCTTCCAGGGAGATATAGAACCGCGAGCTGCCCGGGTCTCCCTGACGGCCGGAGCGGCCACGCAACTGATTGTCGATGCGGCGGCTCTCGTGGCGCTCGGTGCCGATGATGTGCAGCCCGCCCGCCTGCCTCACCTGCTCTTGCCTCTCGGGATCGAACTTGCTGCCGTCCTCGGGCTTGCCGCCCAGGACGATGTCCACACCGCGGCCGGCCATGTTGGTGGCAACCGTCACCGCCCCGGGGGCTCCCGCCTGGGCGATGATCTCTCCCTCTTTCTCATGGTACTTGGCGTTGAGAATGCTGTGCCGCACGCCCTCTTTCATCACCTGGGCGAGACGCTCTTTGTACTCTCCCACAGTCACAGGCGGGGTGTCGTCGTCCACGGCGCCGATGATGCGGAGGTACTCCTCCAGATTCTCCTCGGACAGATGGTCCATGTCGATCTCGAGGGCTTTGGCGATCGGGCGCAGCTCGTGACGCTGGATGTCCTCGATGCGTTGGCGGGTGATCTGCAAGAACTCTTGTTGCTGCTCCTTGCTCAGCCCGCCCTTCTTGCCATCGTGCAGGCGGTACTGGCAGAGCGTGACCAGCATGAGCGTCTGCAGGCGGTCGGAGGCCAGACGGCTGCCCACGAACTCACTGACATCCACCGACCGCGTGCCCACCAGGGTCGGCTGCATGCGGACGTGCATCTGGACGATCTCCGCGGCGATGGCGCGGTACTTGGCCTCCAGAGTCTTGAAGATCACGTCCGGATGGTCCTTGCGGATCACCGGGACATTCGTGGGCACCACAACCACCGGCATGTTGTAGATGCGGACGAACTCGCCCTCTTCCGTCTTGGCCGTACCGGTCATTCCGGCCAGCTTGTCGTAGAGGCGGAAGAGGTTCTGGTACGTGATGGTGGCCACGGTCTGGCGGGCCTCTTCGACGCGCACGCCTTCCTTGGCCTCGATGGCCTGGTGGATGCCGTCGGAGTAGCGCCGGCCGGGCTGCAGATGGCCGGTGAACTCATCGACGATCACCACCTCGCCCTCCTTGACCACGTAGCTCACATCGCGCTTGTACAGCGTATGCGCCTTGAGCGAGGAGTTCACGTGGTGGGCGATGTCCAGGTACTCGGGGTCGGAGAGGTTGTCGATGCCCAGCATCTTCTCGACCTTCTCCTGGCCCCGCTCGGTGAGCGCCGCCTGGTGGAACTTCTCATCTACGATGTAGTCCCCGTCCGGCTCGGCATCGGGGTCATCGGTCTCCGAGGAGGGCCGCAGGCGGCGCACCACACGATCGATACCCTCGTAGAACTGCACCTCCTGCTGAGGACGTCCGGAGATGATCAGCGGTGTCCGGGCCTCGTCGACCAGGATGCTGTCCACCTCGTCGATGATGCAGTAGTGCAGCTCCGGAAGACACAGGTGCTCAGGCCGGCCGGCCATGTTATCCCGCAGATAGTCGAAGCCCAGCTCGCTGTTCTCGACATACGTGATGTCCCGGCCGTACATCTCCTGGCGTTCCTCGGCATCCATGTCATGCTGGATGTAGCCCACCGTCAGGCCGAGGAACTCGTAGATGCGGCCCATCCACTGGGCCTGCCACCTGACGAGGAAGTCATTGGTGGTGACCAGATGAGCCCCGCGCCCCTCCAGCGCATTGAGCGCCAGGGCCAAGGTGGCGGTGAGAGTCTTGCCCTCACCGGTCTTCATCTCCGCGATCCTGCCCTCATGCAGAATCGCCGCCCCCATCACCTGCACGTCGTGGGGGCGCTCGCCCAGCACTCTGCGGGCCGCCTCCCTGGTCAGGGCGAAGGCCTCGGGGAGCAGGTCGTCCAGTGCCTCCCCGCCCCGGCTGCGCTCCTTGAGCGACTCGATCCGCTCCGGGAACGCATCGTCGGACAGCGCCCGCACTTCCTCCTCGCGCGCATTGACCAGGACGACGGTCTTGGCAACCCGCCGGATCGTCTTCTCATTGGGGTCAAACACCCCGCGTAGGGCCGTCATAACAGCGCCCATCTATGAATCACGACTCCTGTCGTCTCTGTTCTGCATCGATGACCGCAGGCCGATACCGTGGGGCGGGCCAGCACTGTGGGGCGGGCTTTCCAGCCCGCCGGCCGTTGGCGCCCTACATGGCGCCGGACAGGCCCGCGCCCTGCAGAAACGGCCTCCGCCGCCTGGGTTGTCGATCCTACGACCGCGGGCTGGAAAGCCCGCGCCACTGACAGGGCGCGTGGGGCGGGCTTTCCAGCCCGCCGGCCGTTGGCGCCGTACATGGCGCCGGACAGGCCCGCGCCCTGCAGAAACGGCCTCCGCCGCCTG
>CAYRFY010000827.1:0-3037 GCA_964423635.1 uncultured Armatimonadia bacterium
CCGTCTCCGCCGGTCGTTTGGCGGAGTAAGGGAGAGGGGGGCCGGGGGGGTGAGGTGACGTGAATCGGCGCCTGCCCGGAACCTGCATAATCTGAGTCCAGATGGCGAGCGTCCCAATGTGTCCGGTGGGGCGAAGCCCCGGCCCGATATGCAAGGCCCAGCACAGCCTGCGGCTGGTACCAACGGGGGCACGGAAAAGCGGGCCCCGGCCGACGGCCGGGGAGCCGGAACGGTGCGGGGCCCAAGTTCCTCCGCCCCACGGCGGCTGCAGGCGCCTACATGTCGCCCATGCCCGGCATCGGAGCGGCAACTGCGTACGGCCCTTCGGCGATCTTCGTCAGGGCGTTGCCATCCAGACGGTAGATCGTCAGCATGCCGCCGGAGGCGATGTAGATCATGTTGTTCTCGACCGCGATGGCCGGCTGACACATGGAGGCCATTTCCATCATCGCATAGGCATCCATGTCCATGGGGGGGGCACCTGCGCCGGGAGGCGCTCCGGCGGGAGCGCCCTGCGGGGGCGCGAAACCGCCTGCCGGGGCCGGCAAGCCGCCGGTCGCGGGTGGGGCGGCCGCGCCGCCCTGCGGCTGCGTCGCTCCACCGGCCGGAGGGAACGGGGCGAACTGGGCGAGAGCAGGTAGAGACAGCAGGGCCACCAGAGCAACCACGATCACGCATCGGAGCATATCAATCAGACCCCCTTCTTCATGCAGCGAGTCGGCATGGGCCGTCATTTCGCTGGCGCCTCCCAGGACTCCTGCCGACCGGGAGGCCGAACGCCGCGGGGGGGCGAAACTGACCCGTGAACTCATGGAGGGCGTCCGGGGCATGTTCGACGCATCGCCCCCTCCGCGCGGCTCGCTGTCTCCGCGTCCGGTCGCCCGCCTATCTGGGAGGAACTCTCACATGCTTACGTGGTGGGTCGCCGGCAGTCTGCAGAAGGTGTTCCAGGACGACGCTCCGGGCGGCGATGCCGGCAAGGAGATCCGGCTCGCGGCCGCGGGCAATGAGAAGGAAGACGCCCAGATCTGCCTTCGCAGTGACCGCAAGGTCGCCAGGGTCGGCGTCGAATGCGCGGAGCTCACCGGCCCGGGCGGCGCCCGCATCCCCGCCCAATGCGTGAGCGCTCGCTTCGTCGGCTACGCTCCCGTCCATGAGAACACCGCCGACAACGGCGAGGGCCAACACATCATCCGTCGCGCTCCGGCCTTCTTCCCCGACCCGTTCCTCGAATGGCCTGAGACCAAGCTCCATGCCGGGCAGACCCAGCCGATCTGGGTCACCGTGGCCGTGCCCGGGGAGGCACCCGCCGGCGAGTACCGGGGAACCGTGACGGTCCACAGCGATGAGGAGAAACTCGAGGTCCCGCTGAGCCTGCGGGTCTGGCCCTTCTCCATCCCGCGGAAGCCCGGCGTCTGGCACACCGAGTGGTTCTCCCCGGGCAATGTCGAGGCCTGGTACGGCCTGGAGCGGTTCAGCGACGATTGGTGGCGGTGGATGGAGATCGTCGCCCGGGACATGGGAGAGCACCGCCAGAACGTGATCCTCACCCCGCTGCAGACTCTGGTGCATACCACGGTCACCGACGGCGGCTACGCCTACGACTACAGCCATCTCGACCGCTGGATTGAGCTCTTCGACAGGTACGGTGTGGCCGAGCGCATCGAGGGCTCGCATCTGGGGGGCCGCTGCGGCGACTGGGAGAGCCAGTTCGTCTTCAGCGGCATGACGGTCCACGATGCCCACGGCGTGCCCACGCAACTGGACAGCGCTCCCGTCGACGACCCGGACCGCCGGGCACTGCTGTCACATTTCCTCAAATCGCTCCGCGATCACCTGGTCCGGAAGGGCTGGTGGTCGCGGTTCATTCTCCATCAGGCCGACGAGCCCATCCCGCCCAACGAGGAGTCCTATCGCGTTATGAGTGCCTTCGTCCGCGAGACCCTGCCGGACGTGCCCCGCATCGATGCGGTCATGTCCGAGGGCCTCGAGGGCTGCATCGAGATTCGTGTGCCCCAGATTCAGGAGCTGCGCGAGGGGATGCCGCTGCCCGAAGAGGAGCTGTGGAGCTACACCTGCCTGGCGCCGCAGGGCCCGTACCCCAACCGATTCTTGGACTACGCGTCCCTGAAGACCCGCATCATCCACTGGCTCAACTGGCGCTACAACGCCACCGGCTATCTACACTGGGGTTACGGCGCCTGGCGGCCGTGGGGAGGGATGAAGGGGCGCGTGGACCCCTGGAACAGCACCACCGGCTCCAGCGAATGGCTGCCTCTGGGCAAGCTGCGCCTGCCGCCGGGAGACACTCACGTGGCCTACCCGGGGCAGGAGGGTATCTGCGATTCCATCCGCTGGGAGATGGTGCGCAAGGGCATGGAAGACCACGAATACCTGCTGCTGGTGGAAAAAGGCATCCAGCGGGCGGGCGCAGGGAGCCGGGAGGGAGCGGCGGCGACGGCGCTGCTGGACCGGATCCGCTGTGACATGCTCAAGAGCCACTCGGAGTACACCCGCTCCGACGCCGAGCTGCTGGACGCCAGGGAGAAACTGGCGGAGGCCATCATCGCGCTCGGAATGGATAGCGACCAATAACGGCCGCAATCACGGGAGCGATGATGGCGTTGGGCCACGATGGTCACGAAGCACAGGCCGACGGCAACGACACCGGAGCGCCGGGGAGCAGCTTCCTGGTGGGCGCCGGAGCCGTTGCCGTCGGCCTGCAAGCGGCGGTTCCGCAAAGCATGCCCGCCGACACCGGCCGAGTGCGGCCCCCCGCATCATTCCAGCTCCGCCACGACCTTCCGTGAAGCGGCGACCTCATAGTACTCGGCGATGTTCGCCACCGTCGGCACCAGATAGTTGGCGGACGGGTAGGGCTGCAGCGACTGGGCCTTGTAGTGCGCGTCCATCTCGGGTGTGAACTGCCACCAGGACGAGCCGTGACCGTAGACCCAAAGGTACCTGCCGCCGAACGTTCGGGCCGCGGCATGCTGGACCGCGAACTCCCCCAGCGGGTAGTTCTCTGACTTGTCCG
>CAYRFY010000828.1:0-3030 GCA_964423635.1 uncultured Armatimonadia bacterium
CAAGTTTGCGATGGGCCGCGATGTGGTTGCCTTCAGCCCCTGAAGGGGCGACAAAGAGGTAGCCGCGGGCGTGAGCCCGCGGAGCGCGGACGCCGCGTTGTTCGGACTCATCGACAGCACCTACGCCAAACTCGGAGCGTCCCAGCGGACGGCGAAGCTTGCCGAGGTGATCCTGCGCCGCTAGCCGAAGCACCCCTGGGGTGGTGACATGCGAAAGCTGGTACAGAAGACAGCGTCAGACCGGCCCGACCCAGCGAAGTAGGCGGCGCGGCGCACCCCGTCCCTGCCCCTGCCCCTGCCCCTCCCCCGCCCGCGCGCCGCCCCGGTCGAAGGCCTCCGACCCCTCCAGAGCGAACTGCCCCGCGATACCGCCGCTTTCACCGCGCAGCGCTCTCACCTTCCGGAGGACACCTAATGCCCACGACCTGCGCCCTCCTACCAAGCGCCACCGTTGCTCTGCTGTTGGCTGGACTCGCCACGTGCCAGGCTCAGCCCCCCGCCGCTTTCACCCCGCCGGGGCCCAATGTCGCCCTCCATAAGCCCTACACCATGGAGCCGCCGCCCAATTACGTCGATTGCGCCGATGACGGCGACAAGACTCAGCTCACCGACGGCGTGTACGCGGAGGGCTACTTCTGGGTGCAGGCGGAGACCGTGGGCTGGGTGCGCACACGGCTGGCGGCGATTACCATCGACCTGGGGCAGCCGGAGCCCATCGCCGGGCTCTCGTACAGCACCGCCGCCGGTGTGGCGGACGTCATCTGGCCCGCCGAGATCCTCGTCCTCGTCAGCGACGACCGCGAAGTCTGGACGGTCGCGGGTGACCTCATCGAGCTGTCCAATTCGCGTGGCGCCCCGCCGCCCGCGCCCTATCGGCTCCACCGCTTCACCACGGGCGACCTCCGGACCCACGGGCGCTACGTGGCGCTGGTGGTGGATTGCAGCCCCTATACGGTGGTAGATGAGATCGAGGTCTACCGGGGCGAGGACTCCTGGCTCTCCCAGCCGCTGCAGGGCAAGCAGATCGCGCTGCCGCCATTGGAGTACCGCACGGAGCGGGGGGTGCTGCACTCCATACAGTACCGGATGAAGGCCGACCTTTCGGAGGTGCTGGCCGGGCTGGAGGCCACGGAGCTTCCCGAGGCGGAGAAGGCCGTTCTCAGGCAGCGGGCGGCGGCGCTGCGGGCTCAGGTGGAGGACTATGAATCCGTGCCCGAGGGCTTCACCACCATCCTGCCGCTCAACGAGCTGCACGAGCGCGTCTATGCGCTGAACGCCCCCGTACTGCGCGCCGGAGGCCACAACGGTCTGGCGGTCTGGGCGGCATACCGGTACGACCCGCTGCAGCCTTTGCAGGCTCCCGCCGAGGCTCCGAGCGGCCCGCCGGCGCTGAGCGTGCGCATGGCGCGCAACGAGCACCGGGCCGAGGTCTTGAACCTCACCAACGCCACCGACGGGCCTGTGGCGGCCACGGTGCAGGCCGAGGGAGCACAGGCCGCCGTCGCCGCCCTGAGGCTGCGCGAGGTGCTCTTCACCGATACCCAGCGGCGTGTTCCCGTAGCCTCGGCGCTGGGAGAAGGCCGGTCCGGGACCGAAGGTCTGCAGGTGACCGTTCCCGCGGGGACGACGGGCCAGGTGTGGCTGGACGTGGACTCGCGCGACCTGCCCGCGGGCGAGTACGAACTGACAATCCGGGTCGTTTCGGAGGCGGGGCCAGAGGCGGCCGTGGTCCCTCTGAGCCTGCATGTAGCCGATGTTCTCATACCTTCGGACTTCAGCATCGCTATCGGCGGCTGGGACGAGACCAACAACAAGGGCGGCTATGACGTCACGGCCCAGAACATGCTGCCTCTGATCGCCAGGCTGCGGGAGTACGGGGTCAACATGCCCTGGAGCAATCCGCAGGTGATGCCCACGCCGGGGCAGTACGACGCCGAGGGCAACATGACCGCCCCGCCGGACTTTTCATCGTGGGATGAGTGGGTGGGAAGGTGGCGCGGCGCCCCGCACTGGGGGCTGTTTCCCAGCGTGCGCGACAACTTCGCCGGGGAGCCCATGGGGACGGCACGCTTTGACAAGATGGTGGGCGCGTGGGTCACGGCGTGGGTCGAGCACGCCAAAGGTCAGGGCATTGAGCCTCAGCAGATCAAGATCCTCCTGGTGGATGAGCCAAGCAGGGAGGCGCAGGACAAGACCATCGTCGCCTGGGCCAAAGCAATCCACGCGGCCCAGCCGGACATCGTGATCTGGAACGATCCGGTCCACGCCGACCCGGCCACAGCGCTGCCGGAGTTCTATGGCGAAAGCGATGTGCTGAGCCCCAACACCACCCGCTTCCTGGGCGGCGGCAAGGACTACCGGGACTTCTTCGTGGCGAGGCAGGCCGAGGGCTGTGAGCTGTGGTTCTACTCCTGCTCGGGCCCCAGCAAGCTGCTGGACCCGGCCTCGTATTACAGGGGCCAGTTCTGGCTGAACATCAAGTACGGCGGCAGGGGCTCGTGCTACTGGGCCTTCGGCGACGAGGCCGGGAACTCGTGGAACGCCTACGTGCAGCCGCGCTCGTGCTACTCGCCCCTGTTTCTGAGCGAGACGGCCATTACCGATGCCAAGCAGATGGAGGCCATCCGCGAGGGAGCCCAGGACTACGAGCTGTTCGCTCTGCTGCGGGCGGGTGTGGAGGTGCTGGAGCGCCGGGGTGTGCAAGACCCGCTGGTGGATGAGGCCAGGGGCCTCCTGGAGAGCGGCCCGGAGCAGGCGGTGGCGATCATGGGCCCGCAGGAGCAGCAGTGGGCGGTAGCCAAGGATCGGGCGGTGATGGACCGGGTGCGGGAGCAGGCGCTGGAGCTGCTGGAGAAGCTCCAGCGCCTGATTGGGTAGTGGGGCGGCGGGAGCCCCCGCGTGCGGGGCGGGACGACGACGACGGCGAACGACGACGGCCGACGGCAACGGCGAACGGCACGGAGTCGGGCTGGAAGCTCACATTATGCATGAACGCACTGAGTCCACATTTCGCCATTCCCGCGTCGGGAA
>CAYRFY010000829.1:0-270 GCA_964423635.1 uncultured Armatimonadia bacterium
TCCTTCATGATGAAGCGGCGGTTGTGCACCACCGAGGCCTCGTGGCCGCGCCCGACGTACGCCAACGCCTCCTGCTTGCTCTGATCGGCACAGATGACGGCGGTGGCGATCTGCTCCGCCAGCTCCTTCTGGTAGTGTGCATCGCCGGCCGTGGAGTATTCCTGAGCCAGCTTCTCGCAAAGCTCCGGGTCGGAGGCCCGGGCGAAGTCACCGGGCAGTGCGCCCATGCAGGGGCCGCCATTGTGGGTGTGGGAGGCCCCGACCATCACG
>CAYRFY010000829.1:294-3025 GCA_964423635.1 uncultured Armatimonadia bacterium
TTGTCCGCGATGATCTCTCGCGCCCGCCTGACAACCGAGGCCTTCACCGAGAGGTTGTCCAGCCCCACGAGGGCGACCCGCCGGCCCTCTTGCTCGAACACCGCAGCCGTTGCGTACAGCGGATCGTGAATGGCGGTGCTATAGCGTTTGGTCAGACTGCCGGGCACTTCCTTGCCGATGGCGGGCGTCACATCGGCTTTCGCAAAGCCAACGAGCATGGGTGTTCATCCCTTTCGCGAGTGGAGCGCGCCGCCGGGGTCGGGCGGCTCTTGCCCAAGTCCAATGGGGTTGGGGCTTGGTGGCAAGGTGGTGCATCAGTTCCTTGCCACCGTGCGCCGGGCCTTCATGAGCAGCCGCGGCCTGCCAGGGCCCAGGCAGTTCCGGGCCGACGGGGTCTTAGCCGAACGGGGTTGCGACGACCGAACACATGGGCTATGCTTAGTCCAGTTAGTCCAGTAGGACGCAATGAGTACGGCAAGCCACTGCTGCTCGACACTTCGACGGTTCGGCGGCTCTCGTACCGGGCCGCGATACGGAGCACCACCGCGCGAGGGAGGCTGCGGATGCCCACCAACCGGCAGAACGAACACCTCGCCGCGCTCTCCGCAGCGAGTGGCCGGCAGCCGCGTCTTATCGAGCCGGAGGAAGCGCCGGTCGAGATCGACCACTCGCCCAGCGTTGCCCAGGTGGAATGCCTGGCAGGCCCGAATGGGGTGGTGCTGCGGCCGGGTGCCGCTCTAGTTCTTGCCGACGCGCTGACGTGGCTCGAGGCTATCCCGGAAGCCTCTGTGCACGCCGTTGTCACCGATCCACCCTATGGCGTTGTCGAGTACGAAGACAGGGACCACAACAAACTGCGTAGCGGGCGTGGCGGGGTGTGGCGCATCCCGCCCACCCTGGACGGAGTGCAGCGAGCGCCGGTCCCGCGTTTCACGGTGTTGTCCCCCGATGACCGCTCGGATCTGTCCGCCTTCTTCCGCAAGACAGCTACCGCCCTTTTGCGCGTCCTGGTGCCCGGGGGGCACGTGTTCGTTGCTTCGAACCCACTGCTCTCCAGCGCGACGTTTACGGCCTTCGAGCAGGCCGGGTTTGAGAAGCGCGGCGAAGTCATAAGGCTGGTGCAGACCCTCAGAGGCGGCGACAGGCCAAAGGGTGCGGAAGCCGAATTCCCGGGGGTCACCGTCATGCCTCGCTCCTGCTGGGAGCCGTGGGGGCTGTTCCGCAAGCCCTTCGCAGGCACCGTTGCGGACAACCTCCGCGCCTGGGGAACCGGCGGCCTGCGCCGCAAATCAGAGACCGAGCCGTTCCGAGATGTGATCCCCTGCTCGCCCACGCGCCCGGACGAGCGAGACATCGCACCCCACCCATCACTCAAGCCCCAGAGGTTCCTCCGAGAGATCGTCCGCGCGGCGCTCCCTCTGGGACGGGGGATCCTCCTTGACCCCTTCGCGGGGAGCGGCTCGACGGTCGCGGCGGCGGCTGCCGTGGGGTACTGCGCCATCGGTGTCGAGAGAGACGAGGAATACTTCCGGCTGGCATTGGGAGCCTTCGAATCTCTTTCGCGCCTCTGTGTGCGAGGCTCACAATGAGCGCTCGCGAGCTGCTGGATGACTTCCGCGAGAACTTCGGGCAAAGGCGATTCGCCGCCGGCCTGCTCCTGGCCTTCATCGCCTTCTTCCGCGAACTGAACGTGTTTGGTCGCGGTTACCGCGACTTCTCCGCCTTCCTCGAAGAGTACCCACTCTCCCAGATTTCGGCACGCGGCGGCAGGGCCAACACGCTCGTGGTCGAAGTCCGACAGCCTGGGGAAGCAGTCCCCAAACTCGCGAGCATTCGGCCTGCCTACAACGCGGCGGAGACGCGCATACGCGTCGAGCACCGGAGGTATGACTACCCCAACTGCGCGCCGCACGCCACGGGCCAGTGGCACGACTACCGGCACTGGCTCGACGCTCTTGTCACTCTCTCGCCTTCGGATGCGGAATGGCTTGCGGACGCCGTCGAGGCCCACGTTCTGAGCGTGCTTCCCAGCCACGATGTCGACTATGGCGAGCTGCCGCCGCTGGAGCGCAGCTTCAGCCGCCTGCTCGAGGGGTTCGACTTGGCCAAGCAAGGCCGCGAGCCGCCGGGAGCGGCCTTCCAGGGCGCGGTCTACGCCTACATCCGCGCCGATGCCCCGCACCTGCATCTCGAGGTAGCCAGAGCCGGCGCGGGGAGCAAGCGCCTGGGACGCGTGGGCGACATTGACGGCTGGGACGGGGAGAGACTCGTGCTGTCGGTCGAGGTGAAACACTACAGCCTCGATGGCCAGTCGGCCGCGCAGGTCGGCCCCTTCCTGGCCGAAGTCACTCGCCGCAACGCCCTGGCGATCGTGGCGGCCCAAGCTCTGGACGCTCCCGCCACGCGCTACATCACCGACTGCGGCGGAAGAGTACTCGACGTGCCCTCTCTGCTCCAACTGGTTGACCTGTGGGACCCGATCAAGCAGCGAGCGGCCGTGCAGGCCTTCGTCTACTACGTCCACCACATAGAGAAGAAGAAGCCCCTCATCGACCGCCTTGCGGCGTTCCTTCGCGCACAGCCCCAGCAGATGTGAATCCGCGCAGCCTGCCGTCCGTCCGCCCATGGGCTCGGCCGAAAAGCCGGTTCCATCGTGGAGATGTCATCCTGAGCGCCAATCTCGCGCAGCGAGATAGCGCAAGATCTCGGTGAACGCCAGGAGATTCTTCGA
>CAYRFY010000830.1:0-3023 GCA_964423635.1 uncultured Armatimonadia bacterium
AGGTGACGTGAATCGGCGCCTGCCCGGAACCTGCATAATCTGAGTTTCCAGCCCGACTCGGCCATCCCGCTCGGCGGGATCGCCACCAGGCCGTGGCACCGACCCGAGGCGAACCTCCGTGCCGTGCTCGTCGGTCTGAGGCGGAGCTTCGCCAGCCAGTAACCGTAAGTACCTACCGGTGTGCGCCCTCGGGCCACGGACGCCCAACACGCGCATAGGCCGGGGGCCGGAGCGATACCATGGATGCCGTGACGTCAATCCTACACGACCTGCATATCGAGCCCGGCGCTCTGTTGGTCAACATCGTCAGCTTCCTGCTCTTGCTGTGGCTCATGAAGAAGGTCCTCTTCAAGCCCGTGACCCACTTCATGGACCAGCGCAAGCAGCAAGTGGCGGGGATGATCGACCAGGCCGAGGCCGACCGCGAGGCGGCCAGGCAGGAACGCCGGCAGATCGAGGATGGCAGGGCCGAGCAATTGAGGGCCGCCCAGGAGCACGCCGAGCGAACCAGGGAGCAGGCCCACCAGGAGGCCGAGGAACTCAGGGCGGCCGCGCGTGAGCGCGCCCGCGAGACCGAGCGCACCGGGCATGCTCAGGTGGAACGCGAGCGCGAAGAGACCGGCAAGCTACTGAAAGACGAACTGGCCCAATCCGCCTCCGCCATGTGCGTGCACATCCTCACCTCCACTCTGACCGCCGAGCGCCACCGGGCCCTCCTGGAGCAGTTCATCGCCGACATCGAGCAGATGGCGGACAGCGAGAGAGCGTCTCAATGATTGACCGCAGTCTGATCAGGAGATATGTGGCCGCCGTCCACCGCCTTGCCCAACAGGAAGGCAAGGTCGACGTGGTACGCGGTCAACTCATGCGGCTGCAGGAGGCGGTGACCGCCGACCCGCGCACACTGCGTGTGCTTGGCCACCCCGACATCGCGGCGGCCGACAAGAGAGCGCTCCTGCTGGCCGTAGTCGGGGAGGCCCCCGCCGAGATTGTGAGGGGACTTATCGACGTGGTGCTGGAGAAGGAACGCGTCGAGGTCCTCCAGGGCGCCGCGGACGTCTTCATTGAGCTGGCCGATGAGGCCGCCGGTGTGGTGCGGGCCAGTATCGAGGTGGCCTGGGAGCCGGACGAGGCGCTCAGGCAGCGGATGCAGGAGGGCCTGACCAGGTTGGTCGGTGCTCCCGTGGTCATCGACTACCACCTGCGCCCCGAGCTCATCGGCGGGGCCCGGGTCCACGTGGGCGGGCGTCTCATCGACGGCTCCCTCAGCGGGCGCCTGGGGCAGATGCTGGACCAGGTCCAAGCCGCGCCCTACCGGCAGGAGACCTCTGCCTAACCGCCCGCAAGGTCCACGCCAGGTTCTACCCTATACGTGCCGAGGCCGGTCTGAATCCGGGGTGAGAGAAATTGCCTCTGCGAGCTGAAGAAGTCTCAGCGGTGCTGAGCAAAGAGATACGGAAGTACGAAGCCGAACTCCAGATGGACGACGTGGGTACCGTGCTGCAGGTGGGGGACGGCATCGCCCGGGTCTACGGCCTGGATAACGTCATGTCCTCAGAGCTGGTGGAGTTTCCTCACGGCATTCTGGGGATCGCGCTGAACCTGGAGGAAGACAACGTCGGTTGTATCCTCCTGGGGCCGGACACGGAGATCTCCGAGGGCGACACCGCCAAGGCCACCGGCCGCATCGCCGAGACCAAGGTGGGCGACGCCCTGTTCGGGCGCGTCGTGACGCCTCTGGGCGAGCCGCTGGATGACCGGGGCCCGCTGGAGACCGACAAGACCCGGCTGATCGAGGTCAAGGCTCCCGGCGTTGTGGAACGCCAACCGGTATTCGAGGCCCTCCAGACCGGTCTCAAGGCCGTGGACTCGATGACCCCTATCGGCCGCGGCCAGCGCGAGCTGATCATCGGAGATCGTCAGACCGGCAAGAGTGCCATCGCCATCGATACCATCATCAACCAGCGCGACAGCGGGGTGAAGTGCATCTACGTGGCCGTGGGCCAGAAGCTCTCCACGATCCGCCGCGTCGCCGCCGTACTCGAGCAATACGGGGCCCTGGAGTACACCTGCATCGTGGCCGCCAGCGCCAGTGACCCGGCGGCCGTGCAGTACATCGCCCCCTACGCGGGCTGCACCATCGGCGAGGAGGTCATGGTCGAGGGCGGGCACGCCCTGATCGTCTACGATGACCTCTCAAAGCACGCCGCCGCCTACCGCCAGGTCTCCCTCCTGCTCCGCAGGCCCCCGGGCCGTGAAGCCTATCCGGGGGATGTGTTCAACCTCCACTCACGGCTTCTGGAGCGTGCCTGCAAGCTCAGCGACGCGCTGGGCGGCGGCTCGCTGACCGCTCTGCCCATCGTGGAGACCCAGGAGGGCGACTTCTCCGCCTACATCCCGACCAACGTCATCTCCATCACCGATGGTCAGATCTACCTGGAGCCCGACCTGTTTCATCAGGGCGTGCGTCCGGCCATCGACGTGGGCCGCTCCGTGTCCCGAGTGGGCTCTGCGGCCCAGACGAAGATGATGAAGAAAGTGGCGGGGCGTCTCAAGCTCGATCTGGCCTCCTATCGCGAGTACGAAGCCTTCGCCCAGTTCGCCTCCGACCTCGACGAGCAGACCAGAGCGATCCTGGCCCGAGGCGACCGCATGGTGGAAGTGCTCAAGCAAAAGCAGTACTCGCCACTGTCCACTGCCGACCAGGTCATCGCCATCATCGCCGGTACCCGCGGTCACTACGCCGACGTGGAAGCGGCCGCCATCGGCGACCTGGAGCCGGCGGTCATACAGTTCGTCCATGAGCGCTATCCCGGGGTGCTCCAGAACCTGCAGGTGACCGGAGATCTGAGCGATGCGGACGCCGAGACCATCGGCAAGGCCATCACCGAGGCGAAGCAGCAGTTCTTCGCCGAGCACCCCGAGGCCAAGTTGCAGGACTAGTCACGTAGGTCGGGCTTTCCAGCCCGACTCCGAGCCGTATGCCGTCGCCGTGCTGCTTTTCGCGTAGGTCGGGCTTTCCA
>CAYRFY010000831.1:0-3022 GCA_964423635.1 uncultured Armatimonadia bacterium
TCCAGGCTGCCGGTATCGAGCTCGACTGTACTCCGTTATCTTAGCGCTAATGGGGCTCCGCCCCTGCACCCCGCCAGGGGACCCGTCCCCTGGACCCCAACTGTTGTGCAGCCGGTCGCGCCAGAGCACAGTGCGTGCGGCTTACTTTGGGTGAGGGGCGGGACGGCGAAGCGCGCGCGGCTAGCCGCCACACATCTCCGCATAGGCCTTCTCCACCACGGACGCCACGTACGGCGTCTTCATGTCCGTGAAGGCGACGCGATCGCCTCTGGCAAGCTCGCGCCACTCGGCCTTGAGGCGCAGGTACTCGGCGGCCTCTTCAGGGTGCGCCTGCAGGTAGCGGCAGAAGGCGAGATGGCTGCGCTCGCGCTCGCTTCCGGCCCAGGTGATGTGCACGTGAACGGGGATGGCCTCGCCGCCCTCACCGGTCAGCTCCCCACCGGCATACCACCAGTCCTCAGCAGGATGGGAGTGGCTATGCTGGTTGAGCCCCGCGGCGGCGACGCGGGCTTGGGCCTCGGGACACCACTCCCGGTGGGTGATGACCATGCAGTCGATGATGCCCTTCCCGGCCAGGCCGGGCACCGCAGTGCTCCCGATATGCTCCACACGCACGTCGAAGGGCAGAGCCGCGATGATGAACTCGCGCACCTGCGAAAACCACCGCGGGAAGGCGGGGTTGTAGGGAACGATGGGAATAGCGTCGGCATACCGGCTCATGGGTGCCTCGGGTCGGTGGGGTGGTGTCAGACAACCTTTCGGCACGAAGAGGGGGGCTACCTTCGGGCCAGGGTCAAGGCAAAGGCTTGTGGCGACGAGGCGGGGCCCTTTGGCCCTCCCCTGGAGGCCAACCTCCGTCTCGCAGCGAACTATGCCGGTGCCCTATCCCACACCCTTGAGGCCCATGATGAGTGCTTGCCCCTCCGCCGATGTGCAGATCGTGCGCCGTCTGGCCGCACAGTGTCGCGAGCTTGCCCAGAGCGAGGAATATGAGGCCCGCCGTCGCCGCTGGCGCGCCCACAATGAGCGCCGTGGCGGCGAGCGCGCGCCTGTCTGGTGCCGCCCCGCCGCCGTCTGGAAGGACATTCTCCCCCAGAGCAGCCTGGAATGTACCGACCCCACGTGCCGGGCCGTCGAGTACAGCTTCCGCCAGCACCTGTACAAGGACACCGTCGGTGACGATCACATCCTCGAGCCCTGGTGGGGCGTGGGCGCGGCCTTGGACTGCAGCACGGAGCATACCTGGGGCGTACGTATCCCGCCGCAGGTGGCGGGCACCGAGCTGGGGGGGTTCCGTTACGACCCACCCATCAAAAGCCTCGATGACTATGACCGGCTCACCGTGCCGCAGTTTGCCTACAATCAAGAGCGCACGGAGCGCGCGGTCAATCAGATGGCGGAACTGCTGGGCGAGGCGATGCCGGTGCGGCCGGTGTGCGCGCCGCCTTTGGGGCCGCAACTGGGGACTTATCTGGACCAGCTCCGGGGCATGGAGCCCATGCTCAATGACCTGGCCTTCGCTCCCGAGCGGGTGCATCGGGCAATGGCGAAACTCACCGAGGGCGTTCTGGCCTCGATGCGCGCCGCCGAGGCCACGGGGCTGCTCACCACCAACCACCATGAACCCATGTACTGCTCCAATCCCGTCAACGGCGACCCCGGCGATGGCAACGTGGGGCTGCACAATCTATGGACCTCGGCAAACAGCCAGGAGTTCGAGGTGGTCTCCCCCAGGATGCAGGAGGAGTTCCTGCTCAGCTACCAGAAAGTGATCTTCCAGCAGTTCGGCGCGGTGCAATACGGCTGCTGCGAGGACCTCAGTCAGAAGATCGACATCGTGCTCTCGATTCCTAACCTGCGGATCTTCGTGAGCTCCGCCTGGACGGACTTGGACCGCGTCCTCGAGGCCTGCGGGAGAAACTACACCATCATGTGGCGGCAGTCGGCGGCGGCCGTTGTGTTTCCCGACGATCTGGCCCCTATCCGCACGCACCTGGAACAAGGCCTCAGAAAGCTGCAGGGGCACCACTACCAGATCGTCCTGCGCGAGCTGGAAACGCTTCAGGGGCATCCGGACAGGCTGCGGGAGTGGGCTCAGACCGCCATAGAGCTGGCGGAGAAGTACGCGTAGGCTGCCGAGACGGGGAACGCCCCCTAGCGGCGAGAGGAACAAGAAGGCAACTGAGGACGCGTCCGGAGGCGCGATAGGAGGAGCCGATGACGAACAAGGAGCGCGTGTGTGCCGCACTTCGCCACGAGCAGCCCGACCGCACGCCATACCAGATCGGGTTCACCCAGAAGGCCTTCGCCGCCATGGTGCAGTTCTACGGCGGCGATGGGTTCGTGGGTATGATGGACAACGCCATCCACGGCGTCGCCGCCAACCCGGGCCCCAGGGACCTGTGGCTCGACGACAACACCTGGCAGGACGAGTTTGGCGTTCGCTGGGACCGCTCCATCGATCGAGACATCGGCAATGTGTGCAACTGCGTGCTTCCCGACCGCAGCTTCAAGAACCTGGAGATGCCCGACCCGGCGAGCGCGGACAAGTTCGCGGGCATGGAGGAGCAGGTGACCGGAGGCGCCGGAAGGTTCGTCCAGTTCGGCATCGGGTTTTCGCTGTTCGAGCGGGCATGGACGCTGCGGGGCATGGAGAACCTGTTCACCGACATGATCGAGGCGCCTCAGTTCGTGGACGCTCTGCTGGACTCCATCTGCGACTACAATGTCGCCCTGGTCAAGAGGGCCGTGGAGTACGAGATCGATGCGGTCCACTTCGGCGATGACTGGGGCTCGCAGCGGGGCCTGCTCATGGGCCCCAGGCTGTGGGAGCGGTTCATCAAGCCACGTCTGGCCCGCATGTACGGGGCGGCCAAGGAGGCGGGCAAGTTCGTCACCATTCACTCGTGCGGCATGGTGCAGGAGCTGTTCCCGCAGCTCATTGAGATCGGCCTGGACTGC
The DNA here is from genome assembly GCA_964423635.1 of uncultured Armatimonadia bacterium. Taxonomy (GTDB): domain Bacteria; phylum Armatimonadota; class Zipacnadia; order Zipacnadales; family JABUFB01; genus CAYRFY01. The sequence continues at coordinate 2,962 of CAYRFY010000831.1, forward strand.
TTCAACCCCTTCCAGCCCGAGGTCATGGACCCGTACGAGATGAAGGCCCGCCACGGTCACG
>CAYRFY010000832.1:0-1449 GCA_964423635.1 uncultured Armatimonadia bacterium
TTCGCCACTGTGTGCCAACGGCCTCGTGGTGCCCGGCGGACGGCAGACGAGCAACGGCCGGCGGCGGCCTCACTGCACCTCACGAAGGGCCACGTCGTCGAACACCACGCTGCCCTTGCCCTTGAGCTGGAGGACGCAATACGCGGAGCCGGCGGAGCCCACCTGCGGGGTGAAGCGCAGGCTCACCTGCTGCCACTGGCCCGAGCCCTCGGTCCAGGGCAGGATCCCGCTCAACCACCTACCGCCTGTGGTCCATTCAACATAGATCCGGAACTGCACGCCGGGCTCTGAGGTCTTGGCCCAGGCGCTCAACTCGTAGGTCTTGTCCACCTGCACATCGATACCGCGCTGCACGCACAGAGGGGTGAAGTCGTCGTACCCGCTGGTGATGCGCAGGGCGCGCTCACCGCTGTGGGCCTCGCCGGCGGGGCTGTCGGCGACGAAGGCCGATTGCGAGGGCCAGCGGTCGGGGAGGCCGTCGCCATCGGCGTCCAGCTCAAAGCCCGGATTGGCGAGCAGATTGCCCTCCTCGTACAGGTCCTCGGTGGAGACTTCCACCCTCGGGGTCTGCCATTCGGCCGAGAAGTCCTTGCGCACGTCCCGGATGTCGGGGTCGTCCGACAGTACGGCCACACCGTACCCGGCCAGCTCGAGCGAGAAGCGGCCGTCGCGAACGGGAACCTCTTGCCCCTCGAACAGCTGGCGCAGGCTCGCAGCGCCCACGGCCGGGGCGGTTATACCGGCCGTGACGGGCTCCGGGCTCTCGTTGACCACAAGGATGAAGTGGCGCCCATTGTGTCCCTTGTGCAGGAGCTTGACATCCTCGGGGTTCCCGTCAAGCCGAGCGGCACCCTCCCGGGCAAACACACGCTCTGCCAGTGCGTCATGCAGCACGGCCAGCTCGCTGATGAGGCTCTTGAGCTCCGAAAAGAACTGCGAAGGCTTCTTGGTGTAGTGAGTTCCCCAGTACAGCACGCCGTTGGCGCCATTGACGATGGCATCGTAGGCCATGAAACGAGACTGCTCGAAGGTGGGCATCACCGCGTCCTGGTGATCCTCGGCGGTCTTGGAGAGCTCCTTCCAGCCAAAGCCCTGCAGGACCATGAAGATGGGCTTTGAGCCGTTGACGGCCTGGATGTTCTTGACAGTCTCATCCCGAACCACAGCGATCGTGGGATTGGGCAGGTTCGACTGGCGCTGAGGCTCAGGCACCGGGTAGATGTCGGCTCCGCCGATGTCCGTGGCGCGGTTGAAGTAGGCCAGAGTGGAGATGAGATTGCGCGGTGCGTGGTTGGTCCAGATCGGGCGCTGCTGGTCCAGGGCGCGCAGGTATCGGTAGCCGTCGTAGAGGCCTTCGGCGTTCTGTGAGCCCCATGCCGGCTCGTCAATGCTTTCCCAGCAGAGGAGGGCCGGGTGCCCGCCGATACGTGCGGCGTAGTCGGCAAGCTT
>CAYRFY010000832.1:1459-2974 GCA_964423635.1 uncultured Armatimonadia bacterium
AGCGTGTGGCTCAGCGGTAGCCAGGCTTTCACCCCGTACTCGCTGAGCTTGTCCAGAACCGGGATCGCCGCAGGAGGCGAGACCTGATGGATGTTGACCAGGTTGAAGCCGGCCTCGGCGAAGGCCGCCAGCGTCTTCTCCGTTGCGGGGCTCTCGTAGATCCCCAGCGGGAAGAAGGGTTTGCCCTCCACCAGCAGCATGTTGTCATCGCGCACGGTCACCACTCGATCGCCCACCACCGGGTCGCGAAGCTGGGAGAAGCGGAGAGTGTCGCTGACCAAATCCTCGCCGTCGGGGCCCTGCAGGGCGGCATCAATCTCGTAATCGCCGAGGGGCAGGGCGGAGGTATCAAAGCTCATCTCGCCACCGGTGGCATCCGGGGACAGCTCGCTCTGGGCCAGGACCTCCGTGGCGCCCTCGCGGCGCATAGCGGCGCGCACCTTGCACCTGGCGGCGAGGTCGGCGGCCGCGTGGATGGTGTAGGTCACGGTGACGTCATCGCGGTAGAAGGACTTGAAGACCATGAAGTCCGCCAGGGCGGTGACGTCGACCGTCAGGCCTTCGGCACGGCGCAGACGCCCGCCGGCGTCGGTGGCGGTGAGGGTCAATTCGTGTCTTCCCTGCTCGAAGAGCTGGTAGACGGGTTCGGCCTCCGCCGAGGCTTCGGGGGCGAGGGTGATGGTGGGCACTTTGGTCACCCGGGGTGCCTCCGCCGGAGGCTTGACTTCCAGGGCCAGGTCCACGGTGGACGAAGCGCCGGTCTGATTGGTGAGCTTGCAGCTCGCCGAGTTGTGGCCGATCGCGCCCCGGCCCCACGAGGTGACCGCCATCTGGAGCATGAACGGTGTGAGGTCGGAGGCGATCTGCACGGTGCCGAAGTTCTGCGGGGTCGCGAAACCTCCGCCGGTGGGCGACCATGAGGACAGCTCACCATCGGCCACGCGGTGGCGGCAGACGTTGAGCCCCCAGGTGCCGGTCACATCCGGTGACAATCTCAGGATCGCGAAAGGCAGACGGACTTCGGCGGCCCAGTAGTCCGGGCCCAAAGAGGTCTTCACCGTCCAGGGCGCGTTCCAGCCCGGGTCTGCCCCCACGGCATCGCCGGCCTCATCGAACTGCACGCCGGCGGCATTGAAGGCGAAGTGGAGGAAGGTAAAACGGTCCCGGGCGGCGTCGATGAGGATCTCAATGGCATCGTCATTGTAGACCGCACCATCGCGGGTCGTGGCGGCGGTCGTGATCTCCGCGGGCTTTGGCTCGAGGGCCTTGATGGCGATGTACAGGGCGTCGGCGTCCGAGGCGATCCACGCCAGGGTCTGCGCGGCGGCCGGGATGTTGCGGTCGAGGACGGAAAAACCGGTCATCGAGGGCTGCTCGTGCCAGCAGGCCTCCTCGAGACGACCGTCAATGGTGGGGGACTCTGTCAGGCGGACGGCGGTTGCCTCGGGGGCGGCGCAGCCGACGGCCATCGCGCCCGCCAGCAACACGGGGATAAGGAAACGGTACATGGCAACT
>CAYRFY010000833.1:0-2972 GCA_964423635.1 uncultured Armatimonadia bacterium
TGAACGGCTGAACGGCTGAACGGCTGAACACCCTGGGGCTCTGCCCCAGACCCCGCCAGGGGACCAGTCCCCTGGACCCCGCGCTTTGGGCAATGACGCGTGCCGATATGAAGCGTAGCGCCCGGCATCGGACATATGGCTCGATCCGGAACATGGCCCGAGATTGCCGCACATACGCCCGTGCGCCAATCACGGGCCGGTCGCCGCCGCTGACGCGTGAACCCTCCCGCCCGACAGGACAAGAGCAGCGCCCCCCGCTCGGACGGCCGGAACACCACCGCCAAGCCGTCAACGCCCCACCGTGGCCGTGGGCCGCCATTCCACCTCTCCCAGCCCGCCTCAGCGGGCGCCCGGGGGAGTCTGGCGACCCGTTGGGTCGCTTGCGGGTGAGGGGAACCGGCACCCGACCCACATCGGAGCCTGCCCTCCGCCGTTGGCCGTTCACCCCTCTCCTGAGCAGCCGTACCGCGAAGGAGAGGGGCGGGGGTGAGGCATCATCAGTGCCGTTCGCCGTTTCGCGCCACGAACCACGCGTCACGGCCGTCACGCCTGCCGCCCCAACCTTGCCGCCACCACCGTCATCTCCTCCAGGATACCCCGCAAGTGCTCGGCCTCAGCCCGCATCGCCGGCAGATGCACACCCAAGGCCGCCACAAGCTGCCCCCCCGGCTCCAGGACCGGAACCGCCAGCGAGGCCAACCCACGATCCGCCTCATCCTGCGCCGCATAGCCGACCTCGCGAACCGCATTCAGGGCGGCGGCAAGGCTCGCATCATCGTGGATCCCGTCCCAGGAGGCCCCCGGGTAGCCCTGGAACTGGAGAATCTCCGCCAACTCCTCGGCACTCGCCCAGGCCGCCAGCACGCGACCGGTCACGAGGCTGAAGAAGGACGCACCGGCCTCCACATTCGACCCCACCCGGATCACCGACTGGCCCTCCGCCCGCAAGACAGGGTGGCGTTGGCCACAGGCCAAAGTGGCCACGACCACGGATTCTCCCGTGCGCTCCGCCAGCGCATGCACCGCTCCCGTCGCCGCCGCCAGCAAACCGCCGGAAAGAGTGCTCCCCCTGGCGATGTCCCGACACCGCGGACCGAGCACATAATGCCCCGCCTCATCCCGACCGACGTACCCGCATTGCACCATGGTCTTGAGGATATTGTGGGCCGTAGAGGAAGCGACACCCATACGCTCGGCGATATCCTGCAAAGGCGCGCCCTCACCGGAGAGCGACTGCAGGACGAGGTAGTCAAGAGCTGTGAGGGCGCGCTCGATGGACTGGATCACGTCGGAGAGACCCCGTTCATTATCATTGAAGAGGATTCAATGATAATGAACGGACACGGCGCTGTCAAGCGGGCATGGCCAGCGGCCGGTGACGGAGCCTCGAAGCCACAGAAAACGGCGGGGGGGCGACCGATGAGGGCTCTAGCCCATCTGCACGATCCGCAGTGTCGCCGCGTTGCCGGGCCGGTGAGCGGCGGTGAGGGTGAGGAGTGTCGGAGGCTGTGCCGCCACGTCGACTTCCGGGGCGCCCTCATTGAGCCCCGCCGTGATCTGCACGAGGTCGTCTCCCGGTGACTGCAGCGGCGTGAGCACCAGCCGCGCCCGCAAGCCGGCCTCGGTGCGGACGGTGGACTGACTCAGCAGGCCCACGAACACCCGGCGCTCCACATCATCGCCCACCGTAACCGTCACCAGCGCCGACCACGCCAGAGGGGAGGGGAGCGGGAGCCGCCAAATGTGCGCACCGTCGCCCTGGGGCTCGCCGGGGAGCGTCTCGCTGGAAAAGCCGCTGGATAGCCCCACATCCTGCCACTTCCCCGGCGTTCCCGGCTCCGTGCACACCCATCCCAATGGCGCCAGCGGCCCGGGCTCCTGGTTGATGACCAGGTCGCCCCGCCGCCGGTGCCCCGTATTCGGGCGCGTGCCCTTCAAGGGCTCCAACCCCGTCTGCCAGGCCCGCATCTGCTCGGGGAGCCTCTGCCAGACCTCGGCCACGCTGTTGTCCTGGATCAGGTACCGGCAGCAGTCCGGCCGCCCAGCGGCCTCGTCGAAGTACGTATCCAGATTGAGGCCCGCGTCCACCATCACCAGCGGGATGTCGATGATCCCGTGGCAATTGCGGACGGTGATCATGTTGGGGATCTCATTGCAGTAGATGGCCGCCTTGCGGGCGTTGTTCCCGATGCAGTAGACCTGACAGTCTTCCAGATAGATCGCGTTGGGGTTGATCGGGTAGGTGCTGTCATACCTGGCGTAGTTGTTGACGGCGCAGAAACCGGCCCCCTCGCCGCCGAAGCGCACGCGGACGCAGGCCACGGTGCCCCAGTTGTCGATCCAGCGCTGATCGGCCTCCCAGTTCGTCAGCGGCACGCCCAGCATGCGCTCCAGGTGCAGCACCCCGCGGTTCTCGATCACCGCGCGGCCGACCATGTCCTGGTTCGACGTGATCCAGCAGTCCATGAGCGTCGCCTTGTCGCAGCAGTTGCGCAACACGGACATGCACGCCAAGAACACGCAGCTTTGGACGAGAAGAAGCGTCGAGGGTGACTCCTCGGTGTGGATGGCGCAGTCGTGGCTGCCGTAGAATTGGCAGTCGCGGATGACCTGCTGGGAGGTGTCGAGGTTGTGGGTATTGATGCTGATGGCCCGGCGGCCGTCGACGAAGCTGAGGCCCTCGACCAGGTTCTTGTACGCGCTGTCCAGCAGGAGGATGTCCTTGTCATTGTCCGACTGAACCAGGCGCGGGTTGCCGGTGCCCCGGAGCCGGTCGTAGCCGCCGAGGCGGATGGTGTCGCTGAGGCGGTAGGCCCCCGGCGGGAACAGCACTACGGGCTGGGTGGCATACCAGACCGAGCCCGGGTACTGATCGCCCGTCTTGGCGTTCTGAGCCGCGGCGACGGCCGCCCGGATGGCCTCGGTATCGTCGGTGCTACCATCGCCGACGGCGCCGAAGTCCTTCACATTCA
>CAYRFY010000834.1:0-1855 GCA_964423635.1 uncultured Armatimonadia bacterium
CGCCCTCAGACGGCACTCGAGGTGGACCGCACACCCGTCATTCGACAGCACCGGCGGGACCTGGTAGTTGGTGCTCTGCTCACGGGCCCGAAGTGGAACCCCTCCTGTGCCGGTCGGGTCCAAGGACTAGGCGCGATTGTACCACAAGGGGGGCCGGGGCGCCCGGGAATGTGGCGCCCGCATCCGGGCCCCCGCCGCCCCCGGGCGGGGATCCGAGCGGCGCTTGCGGCGACGCGCAGACGGGGCGGCGAAAGGGCGACAGAGCGTGCACGCCGTGCCGGGGCTCGCGTTCGGGCCCCACGGGGCAGGTGATGCACGCGGCGCCGCCGAACTGCCGGGACGAACGAGAGGCTCTGCCGGAAGGGTGTGTTAGGGATGCAGCAATCTCGGCGTGACTTCATCCTCGGGGCCGGTCTGGCGGGTGTTGCGATGGCGGGCGCCGGACAGGCGGCTGCGGCCGCCGGGGACGGCGGTCCTCTGGACCTGCAGCTCGGCGACAGCCAGTTCATCCCCGTCGAGCACGGGGGGTTCGCCAACTACGTATCCGAGCTGGTCTTCCGCCAGACGGGCAAGTACCCCGCGATGAACTGGGACGACATCGGCATGCGCCCGATGTCCCTGGACGATCTGAAGCGGGACGTGTTCTTCACCGACCGCACCTTCTGCTCGCTCATCACCCGCGACATGGCCTGCAGCCTGCAGGGCTTTGGCGTCCATACCACCTGGGAGAGCCAGATCGCCACCCTGTACTACGACTGGTGCTGGTACGCCGACAAGCAGCTTGTCTGCCGCGTGATCGAGTGTCGCGATGGCCGGGACGAGTATCGGTTCGATGTTCGGCTGGGAGTGGGAATTCGCTGCCGAGTGAAGATCATCCGTTCGGAGGTCGAACTTGAGGAGTCTTTGCCCTTCGTGATGGCGGCGGCGCAGCTCAACAAGCTCAGCGCCAGTCTCGACCTGCAGCGCATCGGGCTGACGGGTGCCGTTCCGCTGACGGCACCGACAACCATGGGAATGGACGGCTACGGCCAGGTGTGCAGGTGCATCGAGGCCGCCAAGAACTATCTGGAGTCGGGGGAGGGCAATCAGGCCCGGGTGCGCCCTGAGGTGGTGGGGGCCTGGCTCATGCCCACGGCGGATGCCAGATACCAGCGCTCCGTCTGGGAGTACCGGGCCCTGCAGCATGCCCGAGACGGCCGCAGGCTGGAGGATGCCCTGCGCGATCAGCCGGCGGTGGCCGCCCGCGACGAGGTCTACCGCCAGGTTTACGAGGACTTCCTCCGCGTCCCGCCCGAGGGGCCGACACATACGCAGCGCGCCCGGGCCAGGGCGCTGCTGGATGACAACATCAGGTGATGACTGGGCCGCCGGGCACTTGCCCCGATGGCCGGCTTGGGCGGGGGCCCGGCCGGACAGCACCCACAGGTCGCTACAGCCCCGCCAGCACCGAGCGCACGTAGGCGAGATCCTCGCGGGTCTGCTGGATCAGTTCCCCGGTGGTCATGTCCTTGAAGCTGAAGCTGCCCTGGTACTCGCTGTGGAAGCTGCAGGGGCCATCGAACCCCAGTTGCTTGAGGTACGAGAAGGCCTGGGGGAAGGGGGTCAGGCCCTCCGAGACCGGCAGAAGCTGCCCCTGCCAGCGGGTGTTGCCCTCGGCGTCCTTCTGGGGGAACAGACCCGCGTTCTTGACCCCGACCATGTTGATTCTGTCGCCCAGGAGGTCCAGGCCCTGCTTCCAGCCGGAGCGCCCGCCTTCCAGCCCCATGTGGCACAGGTCCGGGTAGGCGCCGATGCAGGCCGGGTCATACGGCTCGATGAGCATCCACACCACCGGTGACAGGGCGCTGAGGAAATC
>CAYRFY010000834.1:1890-2972 GCA_964423635.1 uncultured Armatimonadia bacterium
GCCGGAGTGCACGTGGATGTTGGCGGAAACCCCGTACTTCTCAGCGAGAGCATTGATGTCTTCGAGTGCCTCTTTGGCCGCGGCGATCTTGCCGCGCATGGTGCCGAACTGTGGCACCTGCCAGTAGCCCAGCTTGAGCCGCTCCACGCCACAGGCCGCGGCGACCTCGAAGATCGGCTCGGCGGTGGGGTCCTGTGCCGTCTCAATGGCGGTGGTGAGCATGGGGACGCTGAGGCCCTTGTCCCGCAGCAGCTCCACCGCCGGCTCGAGGTCCTCGGCCACCCGGGACGGCTCCACGTGCCCGCCGGGGCGCACGGTGAGGTCCACGCCCTCGAAGCCGATGTCCTGGATGATGTCCCCGGCCTCATCGACGTCGAACTCCTGCAGCATCTTCGAGAACATGACCAGTTCCATGGTGTCGCCTCCGGCACAGTTTGCCCGCGGTCGTCGGCACGTCGCCTGGCTTTGGCCGCAGACCCCCCGCGGTATGGGCGTCCGGCCCTACCCGCCCTTCACGTGCCACTCAAAGCCGATCTCCGCATCATCCCACGGACGTCTCAGCTCATCCGGCTCGTCATACACGTAGTGCCTGTCCGGCACGTTGAGCACTACGGCCAGCTCCGTGCCCAGACACATCCAGCCGTGCCAGACGCCGGGAGGGATCTGCAGCAGGGTGCGGTTGAGCTCCCCCAGCACCAGCGATTCGGTCTGCCTGTAGGTGGGGCTGTCCTCGCGCCCATCCCACAGGCCGACCTTCACATTGCCCTGCACACAGCAGAAGGTGTCGGTCTGCCGGGAGTGGGCGTGCCAGGCCTTGACGATGCCCGGGTAGGTCGCGGAGACGTAGCACTGGCCAAAGCCCGCGAACAGGTCGTCATCGTCACGGAGGACCTCCATCAGGTACCCCCGGCTATCGGGGATGAGACGCAATGTCTTGGTGCGCACGCCGTCGATCAAGCTTTTCACTCTCCCCCGGGGAAGCTCCGCCTCAAGCCGACGAATACGGACCGAAGGCCCGCCTCGGGTCGGTGCCACGGCCAAGCGGCGATCCGGCAGGGCGGAATCGCCGCGTCGGGCTGGAA
>CAYRFY010000835.1:0-2970 GCA_964423635.1 uncultured Armatimonadia bacterium
CGCGAGGGCTACAGCGTCATCATCACCGCCGACCACGGCCAGCACGACACCGAGACCGGCGGCTCCCACGGCACCGACTGCGATGACGACTGCCTGGTGCCCCTCACCTGGGTGGGCGGCGCAACCGAAGGGTAGGACAAGGGGTGGCGAGGTAGCAAAGGGCAACGACACGCGAGCGACAGCCTGCTCCCAGGGAACGGTGATCCGTGATGGCAGCCGACAGCAGCCCCCGGCCGTATCAGGTGGGCGTCTACTACTTTCCCAACTACCATGTCGATAGCCGCAATGAGGCGGCCCACGGCAAGGGCTGGACCGAGTGGGAGCTGGTCAAGCTCGCCCGCCCCCGCTTCCCCGGCCACCGGCAACCCCGCGTGCCCCTCTGGGGCTATCAGGATGAGGCCGACCCGGGGGTGATGGAGGGAAAGATCGACGCGGCCGCCGACCACGGGGTGGACTTCTGGATCTTCGACTGGTATTGGTATGACGATGGCCCCTACCTGCAGCGCTGCCTGGAGGAGGGCTATCTGGGGGCCGCCAACAACCACCGGGTCAAGTTCTGCTGCATGTGGGCCAACCACGACTGGCTCAACATCCATCCGGCCAAGTACCAGGACCCACGGGTGGTGCAATACCCGGGCGTCGTCACCCGCCAGACTTTCGACACCCTCGTGCACCACGTGGTGGAGCGGTACTTCACTCACCCTTCGCACTTCATGGTGGACGGCCGCCCGTACTTCTCCGTCTACGAACTGGGCAAGCTGGTGGAGAGCCTCGGCGGTGTCCCGCAGACAAGGGAGACCCTGGACCGGTTCCGGGAGGTCACCCGAGCCGCGGGCTTCCCGGACCTGCACCTGAACGCCGTGGTCTGGGGCCGGCCGGTACTACCCGGAGAGAGCACGCCGGCCGACCCCGCGCAACTGCTGGCCGACCTTGGCTTCGACAGCTTCACCAGTTACGTCTGGGTTCATCATTACGGCATGGAGCATTTCCCGGAGACCGACTACGGTCTGGCCCGCGACGCCTACATGGCCTACTGGGAGCAGGTGGTCCAGCAGATCTCCTTGCCCTATTACCCGAACGCCTCGATGGGCTGGGATTCATCGCCCAGGACCGTGCAGTCCGAAGGCTTCGCCAACGTGGGGTACCCCTTCTCCCCCAGCCTGTCGGGCAATACGCCCAAGCGGTTCCGTGAGGCGCTACAGAGGATCAAGCAGCGGATGGACGCCGACCCCGACCATTCCGGGATCATGAACATCAACGCCTGGAACGAGTGGACCGAGGGCAGCTACCTCGAGCCGGATACCGTGACGGGCCTGGAGTACCTGGAAGCGGTGAGAGACGTGTTCGGGGTGCGGGACGGCGGCAACGACCGGCCAACAGGATGAACAGGATGACGGCAACGACAATGGGACAGGATAGGGGCGGACGGACAGGATGACGGCAACGACGAGTTGGACAGGATGGACAGGATAGCGGCGAATGGACAGGATGACGGCAACCACGGTGGGACAGGATGGGCAGTATAACGACAAGGACATTGGCGTAGGGTGAGGGGTCATGGCGGACAGGGCCAAGGTCCGCCGTCCGCCGTTCCTGCCGTAGCTGCCTTTCCTGTCACCTGTTTCCGGTTACCTTCTTTACAGCAGGGACATCGCCGGCTGCGTCGAAGAAGGATACCGACAGTACCTGTTTGTGTGGAGGTGTCTAGTGACGCGCCGATGCGGGTTCACCCTCATCGAACTACTGGTTGTCATCGCGATCATCGCCATTCTCGCAGCGATTCTCTTCCCCGTCTTCTCCCGCGCCCGGGAGAAGGCCCGACAGGCCTCGTGCCAGTCCAACCTCAAACAGCTCGGAATGAGCATCATCATGTACTGCGACGACTATGAGGGCATCATGCCACTGTGGTCGCTGGTGGGCGGCGAGCCGGATGGCAGCGGCCGCCTGCCCGGACATCCGTACACCTGGGACGAGCAGATCCAGGCCTACTCCCGCAATAAGCAGATCCTGATCTGCCCCAGTAACCCCTTCGGCCGCAACAAGCGCAGTTACTCCATGCCCCGCTACGTTAGCGGCATCGCGATGGACACGCCGTGGAACATCTCCAGCGTTGTGATGCTGTTTGAGAAGGGCTCCTATGAGCCCTTCAGTTGGGAGGACGCCACGGCGGAGAACTTCAAGCAATCGACCTCGGAGGCCGCCAGCCCCAATGAGGCTACGTTCCACAACGGAGGCAAGAACTTCTGCTTCCTCGACGGCCATGTGAAGTGGTACGCGAAGAACTCGGGGCCCTTCGCCGTGGAGACAAGGGCGGGTGTGGAGCCCGGGACCTGCATCTATCCGGGGCAGGCGCCGGGCGGGGACTGGCCCAACGAGTAGCACGCGTCCGAGCGGCCGTCGAGGGTGGTCTTCTCCGTGTGCCGGGTTGTCGGATGCCGGCCACAGAGCGGGCCCGTCGGATCGGCAGCGAGACGCAAAGGTACGCGGCAGCGCGGTTTGCCCCTGCGCTGCCGCGTTGTGTGTCCCGGCTCCTGTGTTCTACCGCTTCCCCTCGGCCAGCTTCCCTACCAGCTCGGCCGCGGCGGCCGCCGGGTCCGCGGCTTCGGCGATGGTCTTGACCACCGCGCTGCCCACGATGGCGCCGTCGGCGAGGGAGCACACCGTCCTCACCTGCTCCGGCGTGCTGATGCCGAAGCCCACGGCGATGGGCTTGTCCGTGGTGGCCCGCAGCCGCTGCAGCATCGCCGGCAGCTCCTGGGGCAGCTCCTCCCGTGCCCCGGTAGTGCCCGCGCGAGCCACGGCATAGACGAAGCCCGTGGTGGCCTGAGCGATGCGTTTCATGCGCTCCTGCGGGGTACTGGGCGCCACGAGAAACACCGTGCCGACCTCCCGGGCCGCAGCCGCGTCCTGCCACGCCCCGCTCTCCTCGATGGGCAGGTCACTGAACAGGACGCCGTCGATGCCCGAGGC
>CAYRFY010000836.1:0-2933 GCA_964423635.1 uncultured Armatimonadia bacterium
GGCGACGTGAGTCGGCGCCTGCCCGAAACCTGCATAATGTGAGTGGAAAGCCCGACCTACGCGTTCGCGAACGGCTCTGCGGCCATGGCTCCGGCACCACTAGATACACTCAGGGAGTGCATCCATGCGACCGTCATTCCTGCGGCTGAAGTCACCCTATCTCGCGGCGATCATCGAGGGGGCCACGCCGGACGCGACCATCGCCGGTATGCTGAGGTGCGAGCACGACGGGGCCGAAGCGTTCGCGGTGAGTCTGGCGGCCTGGGCGCCCGACAGACTGACGCTGGAGGAACTCTCCCGCGTCTTCCATTGTACGGGGCGGCCGATGATGCCCCTGTGCTACCGCTCGGGCAGTCTCGCCGCGGACAAGATGGACGACGACGCCCGCGCTGAGCTGATGCTGCTGTGCGTCGATGCGGGCGCCGCCGCCTGCGACATCATGGGCGACATGTACGATCCCGCGCCCCGTGAGCGCACGCTGGATAGCCGGGCGGTCGAGAAGCAGAAGCGCCTGATCGACCGCGTTCACGCCAAGGGCGCCGAGGTGCTCATGTCCTCCCACGCGCCGAGCGAGTTCCTGAGGGGCGAGGAGACACTCGAGCACCTGAGTGACTTCGTAGCGCGTGGGGCGGACATCGCCAAGATCGTGGTGCGCGCCGATAGCGAGGACGAACTGATCGAGGCGCTCCGGACGACCGTCCTGCTCAAGCGCGAACTCAAGGCACCCTTCGTGCACCTGTGCTGCGGGAGGTACGGCCGGCTGCAACGCTACGTCGCGCCGTCTCTGGGCGCGGCGCTGACCTTCGGCATGGAGAGCACGGTGCAGGGACCGCAGCCGCTGGTGAGTTCAGCCAGGGGCGTGCTGCATGAGCTGAACTGGCACATGGAGTACCCGGAAGGGGAGGAGAACGGCTGAGAACGGCGGCCGTCAGACCACAGAGACACGGAGAGCACGGAGTTCCACGGAGAACGGCTGGGGAAGGGAGCGTCGGGGAGCGGCTGGTGAGGGGACCGGCGTACCGCTGCGGGTGCGGCGCCACGGCTCCGGCGGCGGTGCCCCGCCGCCGGAGCCATTCCCGTGTTCACCGTCGTCCGTCGGCGCGCTTTGAGCCCGACGGGGGAGCTGGAACACCATCAAGACAGATCGAACCTGTCGAGGTTCATGACCTTGTCCCACGCCGCTACGAAGTCACGCAGGAACTTCTCCGGAGAGTCCTCACACCCGTAGACCTCGGCGATGGCCCGTAGTTGGGAGTTCGAGCCGAAGACGAGGTCCACGCGGGTACCCGTCCACTTCAGCTCGCCCGTGACGCGGTCGCGACCCTCGAACAGGTCCGCGTCGTCCGAGGTTGGCTGCCACGCTGTGCGCATGTCCAGCAAGTTCACGAAGAAGTCATTGGTCAGCATCTCCGGCCGCTCGGTGAACACGCCGTGCTTCGACTGGCCAAAGTTGGCGCCCAGGACGCGCAGGCCGCCGATGAGCACCGTCATCTCCGGCGCCGTCAGTGTCAGCAGTTGGGCACGATCCACCAGCAGCTCCTCCGCCGAGATGGCGTACTTGCTCTTCTGGTAGTTGCGGAACCCATCCGCCGCCGGCTCGAGGACTGAGAACGACACCTCGTCGGTCTGCTCGGCCGACGCATCCATGCGCCCCGGGGCGAAGGGAACGGTCACCTCGTGACCGGCATTCCTGGCGGCCTGCTCCACACCGGCGCAGCCACCCAGGACGATCAGGTCGGCGAGCGAGACCCTCTTGCCGCCTTGGTGAGCGTCGTTGAACTCGGCCTGGAGGGCCTCGAGGGTCTGCAGCACGGTCTCTAACTGCGCGGGCTCGTTGACCGCCCAGTCCTTCTGCGGCGCCAGCCGGATGCGCGCGCCGTTGGCCCCGCCGCGCTTGTCGGACCCGCGGAACGTGGATGCCGATGCCCAGGCGGTCGAGACCAACTGGGAGACGGTGAGTCCCGAAGCGAGGATTTTGGCCTTGAGCGCCGCGATGTCCTGATCGTCGATCAGCTCGTGGTCGACTTCGGGGATGGGGTCCTGCCAGATGAGTTCCTCCGCCGGAACCTCCGGGCCGAGATAGCGAGAGCGGGGACCCATGTCGCGGTGGGTCAGCTTGAACCAGGCCCGAGCGAAGGCATCCGCGAACTCCTCCGGATTCTCCTGGAAGCGCTTCGCAATCTTCGCGAAGATGGGGTCGAAGCGCAAGGAGAGGTCCGCCGTGGTCATGATGGTCGGGACCCGTTTCGACGGATCGTGGGCGGCAGGCGCCAGATGCTCGTCATCCACATTCGCCGCGACCCATTGCCAGGCGCCGGCGGGGCTCTTCACCAGGTTCCAGTCATAGCCGAACAGCATGTCGAAGTAGCCCATGTCCCACTGAGTCGGTTCCGGTGTCCACGCGCCCTCGAGGCCGCTGCCGATGGTGTCGCCGCCCTTGCCTGTGCCGAAACTGCTCTTCCAGCCCAGGCCCTGCTCCTCCAGGGGGGCGGCCTCGGGTTCCGGACCCACATGGGTCGCCGGGCCGGCGCCATGGCACTTGCCGAAGGTATGGCCGCCGGCAATGAGTGCGACGGTCTCCTCGTCGTTCATGGCCATGCGGGCGAAGGTCTCTCGAACATCGCGGCCGGAGGCGACCGCATCGGGCACCCCGTCGGGCCCCTCGGGGTTGACGTAGATCAGACCCATCTGCACGGCGGCCAGGGGGTTCTCGAGGTCGCGCTCGCCGGAGTAGCGCTTGTCACCCAGCCATTCGCTCTCGGTTCCCCAGTAGACATCCTGTTCGGGCTCCCACACGTCCTCCCGGCCGCCGCCGAACCCGAAGGTCCTAAGGCCCATCGACTCCAGTGCGCAGTTGCCGGCGAGGATCATCAGGTCGGCCCAGGAGATCTTCCGGCCGTACTTCTGCTTGATCGGCCAGAGCAGCCGGCGGG
>CAYRFY010000837.1:0-2928 GCA_964423635.1 uncultured Armatimonadia bacterium
AACGTGTGGCTTGGTTCGCTCGAACTTCGCTTTTCCCATTGTTGGCCCTACCTCCAACCGACCCGGGCTTTGCCTCGCCCGTCTTTGTGCTATCTAGTGCTGGGCGCTGCATCCTGCTCACGCCCGGGCCGCGCGTTTCCGCACGCCCCACCTCATGAGACTATCGGGCGGCCTTCGTCACCAGTGCGCTGTCCGGCACCGGCTGATAAAGCTCCGGCTCCATGGTGTACGTGGCCCGTCCCTGGCTCAAAGAGCGCAGTGTCGTGGAATACCCGAACATCTCCGCCAGCGGGATCCGCGCCACGATCACCTGCGTATCACCGGACCCGGCATTGATGCTCTGGATCTCTGCCCTCCGCGAGTTCAGGTCGTTCACCACGTCTCCCATATACGCTTCCGGGGTGATGACCTCGGTGGACATGATCGGCTCCAGGAACACCGGGTGCGCCTTCTCGTATACATTGCGGAAGGCCATGCCCCCGGCCACCTTGAACGCCAGATCGCTGGAGTCTACCTCGTGGAACGACCCGCCCAGCAGGATGGCCCGGATGCGAGTGGCCGGATAGCCGGCCAAGGGCGCACTGTCCATGGCCTCCCGGATCCCCCGCTCCACCGCCGGGATGAAGTCGTGCGGGATGACCCCACCCTTGGTCTGATCCTCGAACTCCAGGTGCACGTCCTCCGCCGCCGGCTCCAGCTTCAGGATCACATGGCCGAACTGACCGCGGCCACCGGTCTGCCGCACGAACCGCGCCTCGCCCTCGGCCGCCCTGGTGATCGTCTCCTTGTACGCCACGTGCTGCTTGCCAACGTTCACGTCCACATTGAACTCGCGCCGCAGGCGGTCCGTGATGATCTCCAGGTGCAGCTCGCCCATCCCCGAGATGATCTGCTGGCCCGTGTCCTGATCCGTCCTCACCGCCAGCGTCGGGTCCTCCGCGGACAGCTTGGCCAACGCCTCGGTCAGCCGGTCCTCGTCGGCCTTCGTCTTGGGCTCGATCGCCAGCGCGATCACCGGCTCGGGAAAAGTAATCGATTCCAGCACGATCGGCTTGTCCTGCGGACACAGCGTGTCCCCCGTGGCCGCGCCGTTGAGCCCCACGATGCCCACGATGTCCCCGGTCTGGGCCTCTTCCAGGTCCTCCCGCCGATTGGCGTGCATCCGCAACAGGCGACCCAGCCGCTGACGGTTCCCGGTGCGGCTGTTCAGAACATTCTCGCCCTTCTTCATCCGCCCCGAGTAGATCCGCACGTAGGAAAGCTGCCCCACGAAGGCGTCGCCGACAACCTTGAACACGTAGGCACACAGCGGCTCCGACGGCGAGGGCTTCCGCGTCACGGGCTCCCCGCTCTTCGGATGCGTCCCCGTGATGTCCGGCGTCTCCAGGGGCGAGGGCAAATAGTCCACGATACCGTCCAGCAGCGGCTGTACGGCCTTGTTCTTCAGCGCCGTGCCCGTCAGCACCGGCACGATCGTGCCGGCGATGGTGGCCCGGCGCAGCGCCGCCTTGATCTGCGCCACCGTGGGCTCCTCGCCCTCCAGGTACATGTTCTCAAGGTCCGGGTCCGTCTCCGCCACCGAGACCACCAAATGCTCCCGGAAGCTCTCCACCCGCTGCCGCATGTTCGGAGGAACCGGCACCTCCTCGTACTCCTCGCCGGCCTCCCCGCTCCACTCATACGCCCTGCGCTCCAGAAGATCGATGACCCCCCGGAACTCGGCCTCCGCCCCGATCGGGAGCTGAACCGCGATCACGTGGGCGCCCAGGCGCAGGCGCATCTGATGCAGCACGTCGTGAAAGTCTGCCCCGGTGCGGTCCATCTTGTTGACGAACACAATGCGGGGAACGCTGTACTTGTTGGCCTGCCGCCAGACGGTCTCCGACTGGGGCTGCACCCCGCCGACGGCGCACATCACCATGATCATCCCGTCCAGAACTCGCAGCGACCTCTCAACCTCCGCGGTGAAGTCCACATGGCCGGGGGTGTCGATCAGGTTGATCCGGTGCCCCTTCCACTCCGCCGTGGTGGCCGCGCTGGTGATGGTGATGCCTCGCTCCATCTCCTGAGGCATCCAGTCCATCGTGGCATCGCCGTCGTCGACCTCTCCCATCCGGTGCACGCGACCCGTGTAAAACAGGATGCGCTCCGTAGTGGTGGTCTTGCCCGCGTCGATGTGGGCGGCCACGCCGATGTTTCTAGTCTTCTCAAGGGGTATCTGGGACACGTTTGCTACCAGGTCCTTCTCAAGCCAGATCGCCACAGTGGAACTGCAATCGGCCCTACCATCGGTAGTGGGAATAAGCCTTGTTTGCCTCTGCCATGCGGTGCATGTCTTCCCTGCGCTTGCAGGCGGCACCCTCGCGATTCGCCGCGTCCATGAGCTCGCCCGCGAACCGCTCTATCATCGTGCGCTCCGGCCGGTCGCGGATGGCGTTCACCAGCCAGCGAATCCCCAGCGTCAACTGCCGGCGCGCGCTGACCTCCACAGGCACCTGGTACGTCGCTCCACCCACCCGCCGCGGACGTACCTCCACCTGAGGCATGATGTTCTTCAGCGCCGTGGCGAACACATCCAGCGGATTGCCGCCGGTGCGCTCCGCGATCAACTGCGCCGCGCCGTAGAAGATCCGCTCCGCCGTGGCCTTCTTGCCGCCCAGCATCAGCTTATTGATGACCCGCTGGACAGTGACACTGCCAAACATCGGGTCCGGGTTGATCACACGCTTCGGGGCCTCTGTCCTGCGTGGCATGCACGACCACCTTCCCTAAACTGGCTGACGCACTCCGCGCGCCCTCGAACCGGACCGCGCGCTGTGTGCCTGACAGACGCGTCACCGCGCCGACAATCGCTATGAAGGCCTCTTGGTGCCGTACTTCGACCGCGCCTGCCGGCGATTCTCCACACCCGCCGCGTCCAATGTCCCG
>CAYRFY010000838.1:0-2922 GCA_964423635.1 uncultured Armatimonadia bacterium
CCCCCGTCGTCACCCCCGTCGTCACCCCCGTCGTCACCCCCGTCGTCACCCCCGTCGTCCTTGACAGCCTCTCCGGGCGAAGCGTATCATTAAACTAAGGTCAATAGTGGGGACTCTCAGTGTATCGGGCCCCGATCCTTCATCCGGGGCATTGCAGGTAAGCATGTTCGCAGAAGATTTGCTGGCACACGTTCAACAACCCGCACGCTATGTGGGCTCAGAGTTCAACATGGTCCGCAAGGACCCAAAGGCTGTGGATCTGCGGGTCGCGATGTGCTACCCGGATGCCTACGAGGTGGGAATGTCCCATCTCGGCCTGCAGATTCTGTATCACTGTATCAACCAGCGCCCAGACACTTACTGCGAGCGTTGTTTCCATCCGCAAACCGATGCCTCGGCACTGCTCCGCGAGCGCGGCCTGCCTTTGTGGGCCCTGGAATCCGGCGATCCTCTGTCTGAGTTCGATGTCGTTGGCATCACCCTGCAATACGAGCTCACCTTCACGGGAGTGCTGGGCCTGCTGGAGCTGGGCGGCATCCCGCCGCAGAGCGCGGATAGGAGTGACGCCGACCCGGTCGTGTTGGGGGGCGGTCCGTGTGCCCTGAACCCTGAGCCGATGGCTTCATTCTTCGATGCCTTCGTGATGGGCGATGGGGAAGAGGCCATCCATGAGGTGCTCGATGCGCTCAAGCCGCTTGTCCGGGAGCCGCGGGACCGCAGGCTAGAGGCGCTGGCGGGCATAGCAGGCGTCTACGTGCCCTCCTTGCATGATCCTGAGCGTTGCAGCATTGTGCGCCGGGTGCTGGAGGACATTGAGACCGCGGCCTACCCGACCCGTCCGGTGGTGCCCTTCGTCGAGATGGTCCACGACCGGGCGCAGGTGGAGGTGGCCCGGGGCTGCACCAGGGGGTGCCGTTTCTGTCAGGCGGGCATAGTGTACCGCCCGGTGCGCGAGCGCAGCTCGCAGACCGCCCGGCGCCTCGCCGGCGAGATCGTGGCCAATACGGGGTACGACGAGGTATCATTGGTCTCGCTCAACTGCCCCGACTATACCCACATCGGTGGGCTGATCGACGCTTTGCATGAGGATCTGGCGGATAAGCGCGTCTCGGTGGGGCTGCCGTCGCTGCGAATTGACACCTTCAGCGTGGAGCTTGCTCAGAAGGTGCAGAGGGTGCGTAAGTCCGGACTGACCTTTGCTCCCGAGGCCGGCTCGCAGAGGCTGCGGGATGCCATCAACAAGGGCGTCACCGAGCAGGACTTGCTGGACACCGTGCAGGCCGCGTTCGCCGCGGGGTGGCACACGATCAAGCTGTACTTCATGATCGGGCTGCCTACCGAGACCGACGAGGACGTCCTCGCCATCGCCGATCTGGTCCGTGCCGTGGCCAAGAGGGGGCGCGAGGCGCTGGGCAAGCGCGCCGGGCGCATGAAGCTACACGTCTCTGTATCGACGCTTGTCCCCAAGGCGCATACGCCCCTACAATGGGACGGGCAGATCTCCGGGGAGGAGATTCGGCGGCGCCAGGACCTGTTGCGCGAGCAGATCCGCGACAAGCAGGTGACGGTGAGCTTCCATCACGCCGGACAGAGCGTGGTCGAGGCGGCCCTGGCCCGAGGCGGGCGAGAGACGGCGGCCGCGATACTGTCCGCCTACCGTCAGGCTCCGACGCTGGATGCCTGGAGTGAGAACTTCGACTACCGCCGTTGGCAGGTGGCTTTCGCCGAGGCCGGTCTGTGCCTGGAGGATGAGGCGCAACGCAGCTTCTCGTGCGATGAGCCCCTGCCGTGGGCCCACATCGACAGCGGAGCATGCCGGGAGTTCCTGCTGGCCGAGCGCGCCGCGGTGGAGAGTGGGACCCCGACGCCCGACTGCCGCTTCGCCCCTTGCTCGGGCTGCGGTGTGGCGGAGCTGATTGGACACCCGTGCCGCCCCGAGGGGGAAAGCGGGTAGTGAGCGATCCTCTGCGGCTGTGTGCGGTGATGAAGTTCTCCAAGACGGGGCCCTTGCGATTTGTGGGCCATCTGGACCTGGCAAGAGCGGTGGACCGGATGGTCCGCCGCGCCGGTATTCCCGTAGCCTACACCGAGGGGTTCAACCCTCGAGCCAAGATCGCCTTCGCCGCTCCCCTGCCTGTGGGCGCCGCGAGCACTTCCGAGCTCTGTGTGCTGGACTTGTCCCGGCCGGCGGAAGCGGCGGATCTGGCCAGAGCGCTTTGCCGGGAACTGCCGGCGGGCATGGAGCTTGCCGAGGTGGCCGTCCGGCGTCGCGGGCGACGATCGCCCATCGCCGACCTGTCCCGCGCCGGCTATGAACTCAAGCTGTCTCGACAGGGCGTGTCGGAGCAAGACGTGGCCGCTGCGGTGGCGCGGATCTTGTCTGCTTCGGACGTGCAGGTTCTTCGACGCACCAAACGCGGCGAGCAGTGGGTCAACGTTCGGCCCGGGATCGTCTCGCTCGACTACCCGGTCGGGGACGGCGACGCTCTGCACGCAGTGCTTCACATCGGTGATGGGGACATCGCCAAGGTGGACGAAGTTATCGCGGCGCTGAACGCGGAGCTTGGCTTTGGGGCGGCCCTGACGATCACCGCGATCATCAGGACGTCTTTGCAGTGAGGGGCGGGCCCGAAGGCGACGTCGGGCGCGCCGTATGTTGAGTTTGTGACGCATCGGCGTCCCGGCGCGGCGCTGTATCCGCGGCCCGGGGCCTCTCGGGGGGCGACTGATCCCCCGGTCCCCTTCGCCCTCTGGCGAGGGTGGACAGAGATTCCTGCAGGGAGCGCAATCGGTCACCCGGGGACAGGTTCCGGCGGGTGGATCGCGGCGCCACGTCGGCGTTCCTTGTCACACGAGGTACTAGACCACCCAATGGCATCAGAGATCATCGTAAACGTCAACTCGCGAGAGACACGTGTCGCG
>CAYRFY010000839.1:0-2920 GCA_964423635.1 uncultured Armatimonadia bacterium
GCAGCGACGTGGTGCGCGCCGATTGAGGCAAGATCGGCGAGACTGAGGTGATGCTGTTGAAGCGTGTCCTCGCGGGCGAGACGTGCCAGCGACTGCAGGCGACCAAGGCCGCAGTCTTCGGTCTCGTCCTCTCTGGGTCGCACCGGCGACGGATCCAATGTGTTGCCCCCCAACCAGTGCCCCGACGCGTCACAGGGCAGCCCGAACGCGTCGGTGGCAAGCCTAGCCATGTATACCTCGGCCTTCGCGGCGCATTCTTGAGGGCCGCCGAGCGAACGAAGGCGGGCACCGAGAAGCCAAAGCGGTGGGGTGGAAGGTGCATGTCCCCTCTCACGCGAAACTGCCGCCCCAGACCATACGGCCATCCACCACTCTCGGGGTGATCCCGTGGCACAGCCCATGACCGCTCGCCAGCGCTTCCATGAGACCTTTCGTTACGGCAGTCCCGACAGGGTGTTCATGATGCCCCAATGGGCCTTCGGGGAGACGAGGCAGCGCTGGCTGCGCGAGGGCATGCCGGCGGACGTGCACTTCAACGGCTACTTCGGTTACGACCGGTTCGAGCTTGTCCCGATCCACATGGACATCTGGCCGGCTCTGGAGACGCAGGTCATCGAGCGGACCGAGCACTGGAGCATCATCGAGGACGAGCTGGGAGGACGCACCAAGAGCTGGACGGACCGCGAGATCGGGATGTCCCAGCGCCTGGTGTATCCGGTGCGCGGCCGCGAGCAGTGGGAGAAGCTCAGACAGCGGCTGGACGCGGCGGCTCCCATCCGCTATCCGGAGTACTGGGACGACCTGGTGCGCTGCTACCGGGGCCGCGACTATCCGCTGGGCATCCACGGCGGCTCTTTCTACGGCTGGATCCGCAACTGGGTGGGGATGGAGCATCTGGCGCTCTGGTATACCGACTGCCCCGAGCTGATCCACGAGATGACCGAGTATGTCGCCGATTACGTCCTGGCCCTGATCGAGCGCGCCCTGCGGGACATTCCGGACCTGGACTACGCGCTGCTTTGGGAGGACATGTGCCACAAGACGGGTCCGCTGATCTCTCCGGCCGCGTTCCGGGAGTTCATGAGCGAGCCCATGAAGCGGGTCACCTCGCGGCTTCAAGAGGCCGAGATCGACATCATCATGGTGGACAGCGACGGCCGGGTGGACGAGCTGCTGCCGCTGTGGCTGGAGGCGGGGGTGAACCTGCACTATCCGCTGGAGGTGGCCGCCGGCTGCGATCCGCTGCGCTACCGCGAGCTGTACGGCAGGGACATCCTGCTCATCGGTGCCATCGACAAGCGGGTCCTGCGGGACGGCTGCACCCGGGCGGACATTGAGAAAGAGGTCATGTCCAAGGTGCCGCAACTGCTGGAGCAGGGCGGCTTCTCGCCCTGGGTGGACCATGCGGTGCCGCCGGACGTACCCTTCGCCAACTTCAAGTTCTACATGGACATGATAACCGAGCTATGCACGGCCTGAGGCCGCATCCGGCGCCCGGCGGATGCCGTGCGTCGTGAGTGGGGCGGGCCTTCCAGCCCGCCGTCCTTTGTCGTGTCGTTGACAGGGAGCGCAGGCGTCCCGCCTGCCTCCGTGCCGTTGCCGTTGGCCGTTGCCGTGAGGCAGGGCCCAGCAACCGGGCCGATGGGAGACGCTTGGGGTCTCTTCGGGTACGGCTCCGTGCATCCGGCCCCATCGGGCAATGGCCCCTCCAGCGGCCCACGGCCCGTCGACCACCGCCCGCAGACAGAAGGAGACCCTCACCCATGAGCTATCAGCGAGGTCTTGCCGCGATCAACCTCGAGATGCCGGACAAAGTCCCCCACACCGAGTACATCTCCGACCGGCAGTACATCATCGAGAAGCTCGGCCTCGACATGGACAGTCCCCAAGACGCCGGCAAGGTGGGCCCCGCACTTGCCCGGTATCTGGACTACGACTTCATCTGGTCCACCTTCGGCTACGACTTCGGCACTCCCAGAGCCCACATGGGCCGCGCCCGCTACAGTGAGACCGAGACACTCACCAAGGCCTTCTATCCCTTCAGCACCGTCGAGGAAGTCCTGAACTACGACCCCTATGCGCAGGCGGAGAAGCTGCCCTCGATCGAGGCGCTCACCGAGGCCGTGCGTCGCTCCTACGAGGCCGGCAAGGCCGCCTACCCGGAGGCCATCTTCCCCGGGGGTTTCTACAACACCATCTTCACCTGGCCCATTCTCACCTTCGGCTGGGACCTGTTCATGCAGGCGGCCATGGACGACATGGAGCGCTTCGACAAGGTCATGGAGAGCTTCTTCAGGATCACCATGATGGTCGTCGAGGCCCATATCCGCGCTCAGGTGCCCTATTACCTGTGCCACGATGACATCGTGTGGGCCAGCGGCACCGTCTTTGCCCCGGAGTGGATGCGGGCCTACGTCTTCCCCCGGCTCAAGCGCCTGATGACCCCTCTGCGCGAAGCGGGGATCAAGGTGTGGTTCTGCTCGGATGGGAACTTCGACGAATACGTCGATGACATCGCACACTGCGGGGCCCAGGGCTTCATCTTCGAGCCGCTCACCAGCCTCGAGTACATCGCTGAAAAGTACGGCAAGACGCATGTCATCATCGGCAATGCCGACTGCCGGGTGCTGATGAGTAATGACCGGGAGAAGATCCGGGCCGAGGTGAAGCGTTGCATGGACCTGGGCAAGCCCTGTCCGGGGTTCTTCCTGGCGGTGGGCAACCACATTCCCTTCAACGTCCCGGTTCAGGCGGTGGACTGGTACATGGAGGCCTTCGAGGAGATGCGGCAGAGGTGAGTGGGGGGCGGGGAGCGGGGGGAGGGGGGGAGGGGGAACGGCAAGGGCCTAGAGGTCCGGCCGAAAACTCAGATTATGCAGGTTCCGGGCAAGCGCCGATTCACGTCGCCTCACCCCCCCGG
>CAYRFY010000840.1:0-2900 GCA_964423635.1 uncultured Armatimonadia bacterium
TCCCGAGGAGCGCCTTCTTCAAGTACGTCGGCGCCTACCAGTACATGCCCGAGGAGTTCGAGGACATGCTGCTCCTGTGGCACCGATGGTACGACCCGACGGTGGGGAGGTTTGTGGGGAGGGACTCTTACATTCGCGACACGGAGCGATACGCGTACTGCCACGGGGCCCCGTTGGGGTACATGGATGCCGATGGTGAGGTGCCCCTCATCGCCATCTGTATCGTTGTCGGCGGAGCTGCTCTGATCGGCATCGCCGGCTGCGGGAAGCCGCCCAAGAAGAAGCCATCGCCACCCAAACCGCCTCTGCCGCCAGCGGTGCCGCACCCATCTGACCAGCGGGTGACGAATCTGGTGGACTCACTACCCCAGTGCTTGCATTTCCAGAACATGCTCGCGTACAAGCGCGCTGGCAAGGCCCACAAGTGCGGTGAAGTTCCTCAAGATGCGAAGTTCGAATGCTGCAATGCGATCTGGAACACACCCTGGACAGTCGGAGCGCCCAACCCCACTCAGACGCAGACTGGTGACCAAGCCATGTTCATGGAATGGTGCGACAAGTTCCTGGACGAGGTGTACGACCGCGCAGGCCGTCCGCCGGGGCACGGTGGCCCCTGAGTGGTCGTCCACGGCTGGAGAGACAACACGCGCGCTGGCGAGGTTGGCGGGGCGGGGGATACGGCCCGTGACGCGGTCTCCATCGGGGTGGCAACATCCTGAGGCCCGGGAGGGGTGACGACATTGTGTCGCACACATGTCCGCGTCACAGCGTGTCTACTGGCCGCCACGGCCCTCTCTGGTTGCCGGCAGGTCCCAACGTCTGGGGGATCACCGGATGGCCTTGCTGCCAGGTGGGAGTACACCCTTCCGTACTCTGTGGACCCCGCCAGCGGCCGGCTCGTGGTGTGCGTCCAGCGTGATCCGCACGGAGCGGGAGATGACATGCTCCATGTCATCGACCTAGCGCATGGCGTCACACGCTGGTGCGTCCCTGCGGGCGGACAGGTCGTGAGCGGACTGCAGTGGGCGCCCGAGGGTAAGTGGCTCGCATACTCAGTTGACACCACTGCCTCGCCGCCCAGGCGCGTGAGGGTGCTGGATGTCCGCAGCGGCGCGGTCTCGCGCCCCGGCGGGGACGTGTCGGGCGATCACCCCATCCTAAGCCCCGACGCTGGGCACGTGTACTACAGTGGGGAGGGCGGCATTTGGTATGCGCGGAGAGCGGCGAGTGCGGCGGCACAGCCTGCCGCGTTCCGCGGCATCTTCCGCACTCCGGCGACCCCATGGTCGCACGCGGCTGACCTCTTCTTTCAGACCTCGCTGCGCAGCAGCGGCGGAGAACTGCAGTACGCACTGCTCTCACGCAGCCCGCAGGGATTGGTCACCGCCCGCGGGCTGCAGTCGGGGCTGATGATGGGGCCCATACGCTTCGACCACCGGGGCCGGGCCTTGGCAGTGACCATCAGCCCCACCACCCCCCCGCACGCGCAGTGGACCGACGATCGCGAACTGTGGTGTCTGGACACCACGTCCGGCTCCCTCCGCTTCATCGCCGGGGGGCGCCTGGGGCGCGACATCGCCTGGATGCCAGACAACAAGGGGCTGGTCGTGACTTTGGCTCGTGCGGACATCGACTACCCCACGCTCTGCACGGTCGACGTGGCCACGGGACAGATCACTGAGCTACGCCTGGCCAATGGGGACGCGGTGACCGGAGCGTGGCCGCAGACGACACTCGACCCGCCTGGGGTCGTCTTCAGTTGGCGTGAGGCGGCGTGGCTGTACACCTACCGCGACCGCAGATGTGCGCCCGTGTTCGACTCGCAGGGCCGTGTCTTTGCCGACGCCGCGCCGACGCCAACGGACGGTGGGGAAGCGCGTGCGACCCCCGGCTGGCGGGACCAAGAGAGCACGCAGGAGGCCGACCGGCGCGGCAGCATCGTTCCCGAGACGGTCAAACTGGCCAACATGCAGTTCGTGCGTGTGCCGGCGGGGAGGTTTCGAATGGGCTGCGATGCAGGCGACTGGGACGAGCGCCCGGCGCATGAAGTGGAGGTGGAGGCCTTCTTGCTCAGCGTCTACGAGGTCACCAACACTCAGTACCAGGGCTTCCTCGATGCGACCGGCCATCCGTCGCCGGGCGCCGACCATCTTGACGCTCCTGAGGCTCCTGGCCCCGACCATCCTGTGGTGCAGGTCACGTGGGAGGATGCCACTGCGTTCTGCGACTGGCTGACGCGGAAGACCGGCAAGCAGATCGCCTTGCCCACTGAGGCCCAGTGGGAGTACGCGGCCCGTGGCCCGGCGGGCCTTGTCTACCCGTGGGGGAACACCTGGCATGCGGACTGGTGCTGCAGTCGGTCGTATCCCGGCCCAGGTGGCACGACGTGCGCGGTGGGGGCCAACGAGCGCGACAGAAGCTGGTGCGGCGCCTACGATATGGCGGGCAATGTATGGGAGTGGTGTCGAGAC
Organism: uncultured Armatimonadia bacterium; assembly: GCA_964423635.1. Lineage (GTDB taxonomy): Bacteria > Armatimonadota > Zipacnadia > Zipacnadales > JABUFB01 > CAYRFY01. The sequence goes on from CAYRFY010000840.1 coordinate 2,472, forward strand.
GAGTTCTCGCCATACCCCCACGCGCCGTCGGGAGTCTTCAGCTATGCGGACAGGCATGTTGTCCGCGGCGGCTCGTGGGGCGTGTACGACGGGCAGCAGTTCCGAACCACAGAGCGCAACGCAGGAATGGGGCTGCCGGGCACCAGCGACCCCGCGCTGGGGTTCCGCGTCGTGGTAGAGACCTCGGCGCCCGCGACGAGTGGTCAGTAGACGTAGTGCCGGCAGACTCTGGAGCGCCCGCCGCAGCCGATAGCGGCCGGAACAGCGCACGCGTCGAGCAGCCGGAGGCCGGCACGCGGGACTTCTACGTCCAGGAAGGGCAGAGCATCTACTCGCCGCTGGTGTCGGTGCACGATGAAGCCGCCGACGCCCAGTACTGGTACCTCTTCGACGCCCTGGGCAGCACCATGGGGCTGGTCGACGCGAACG
>CAYRFY010000841.1:0-2899 GCA_964423635.1 uncultured Armatimonadia bacterium
AACCTGCTCTCGGTCAACGCCGGCGGCGGCTTTGTGGGGGTTCACTCGGCGGCCGACTCTTTCCGCGATTGCCCCGAGTACCGCGCCATGGTGGGCGGGCATTTCGTGACTCACCCGCACTATCGGCAGTACATGGTGAGCGTCGTCGATCCGACCCACCCCATCACCGAGGGCCTCGAGGAGTTCTGGGTGGAGGACGAGCAGTACGTCACGGACTACGACCCGCGGAACAACGTCCTGGCCACCGCTCTATACAAGGGCCGGGCGACACCGGTGGTGTGGACCAAGTCCTGGGGCAGGGGCAAGGTTTGCTGGATCGCTCTGGGCCATGACGCCAAGGCCTGCCGGCAGGAGGTCTTCGTGACACTTCTGCAGCGCGCCTGTCTGTGGGCGGGGACCAGGGACACGGAGTAGGACAGCGCTCGCGGCGGCGCGGCCGCCCCGGTGGCGGATTTCCGTATCTCGCACACTCCGAGTCGTCCGCCTCCGGCGGACGACTCATCCCTTTGCACCCGGGGCTTTGGGGCATCCTACGGAGCGCCTCCGGCCGCGGGTCGCTCTCCTTACCGGGGTCTTGCATGCCGGATCTTCCTCTGCAGTCCCTGTTACTCGACTGGTTTGGCCATAGCCGACGCCCCATGCCGTGGCGCGATACCACGGACCCCTACGCCATCTGGGTCTCCGAGACCATGCTGCAGCAGACCCAGGTGGCCACCGTGATCCCGTACTATCTTCGGTTTCTGGCGCGGTTTCCTACGGTGGCTGCGCTGGCGGAGGCGTCGGTGGACGAGGTGCTCGGCCTGTGGGCGGGTCTGGGGTACTACTCCAGGGCCCGCAACCTCCACGCCGCCGCCGGCCGCATCGTGGCGGACCACGGCGGCCGGTTCCCCTCAGATGAGAGCAGCATCCGGGCCCTGCCCGGAATCGGCCCGTATACAGCGGGCGCGATTCTGAGCATCGCCTTCGGCAGGCCCGTGCCGGCCATCGACGGGAACGTGGAAAGGGTGCTCTGCCGCCTGTATCAGATCCCCGGCGCGCCCAAGAAGGCTCCGGCGCGCGGGCTTATCCACAGCCGTGCCCGTGACCTGGTGGCCTGCTCAGACCCGGGGAGCATGACCCAGGCCCTCATGGAGCTGGGGGCCGTGGTGTGCACTCCCACCTCCCCCGACTGCTCCAACTGCCCGCTGCAACACCACTGCGTCACCCGCGCCGAGGGCATCCAGGCACAGTACCCCCAATCGCCCCCGCGTGCGCCGACGGTACGTCAGGCCACCGCGGCCGCCGTGATCCGCTGTGAGGGCAAGGTGTTGCTGGCCAGGCGGCCGGACACCGGGGTCTGGGCGGGGTTGTGGGAGTTCCCGCAGGTGGAGGTGGAGGGCCCGGACCCTAGCGAGCTGGTCCTCCACGTGCGTGACAGGCTGGGACTTGCCATCGAGGTGGGCGCCCCGCTGGTCCGCCTGGTGCACGGGATCATGAACCGGCGGGTCCATCTCACGGCGTATGAATGCGCCATCACCGGCGGGAGTCTGCAGGTGGTGGGCTACATGCAGGCACGCTGGGTCGCGGCGGCTGAGCTGGCGACGCCGGCACTGAGCTCACCGCACCGCAAGATCGCCCGGCGACTGGGCGTGAGTGACGACGGGGAGAACACTTGATGGCTTCGCGGCCCACGCGGCGCCGGTTCCGGCCGGTGTGCGGCGGGCCGGGAGGGGCCTCGCTCCGGTCGGGCGCCGAACGTCCTCATGGCTCGACTTCCTTCACCGGCAGGATCAGCCTCGAGGCATGCTCCGTGCTGTGGTGAACCATGCTGACAGCCACGCGCCGGTCGTAGTCCGTGGAGGGGTTGCGCCCTGTGTGGGTATTGATGTCGAAGTGCGGCCAACTGCTGCCACAGATATCCAGCCTCAGGCGATGGCCCCGGAGGAAGCGGTTGGCCAGGGGGCGTAGCAGCACGCGCACCAGGACGATCTTCCCGGGACTGAGCAGCTCGACCTGTTGCAGGCCGTTGCGGACCTTGGCGCGCTGGATGCCCTCGGAGACGGCGAGAGCAAAGCCGCCGGGTGTGTCGGGCGAGCTGGGATACACATCGATGAGCTTGGCGACAAAGTCCGCATCCGGCGCGTCGCTGCTGATCCACAGCTCTAGCACCGGGTGGCCGATTACGGTGAGGTCCTCGGCGAGCGGCTCGGTCTGGAAGACCAGCACATCGGGGCGGGCCGCCAGGGGCAAGAAGGGCGGCTGAGAGCCGAACAGATGCGGCCCTTCCACCTGATTCCACGCGCCGTTGGTGCTGATGCGACGCGTCCCCCCTTCATCCAGCCGCGCCACCGTGTAGCACACACCGGTGGTGCTGGGAACGGGGTCGTCCGGGTCTGAGCGCAGGCCGGTGCTCTGTGGCCCCTCCGTGGGGGGCGTTTCGGCCAACAGTCCGGGGGCCTCCAGATAGAGCTGTCTCTCCGCGACGGCGGCCGGGGGCCAGCGGTCGGAGGTGGCCCACCGCCCTCCGTGATCCAGGAGCCCCTCGGCGGTCTTCGTGCCACCGCCGCCGCCCATGACGAAGAACTGAGCCCTGTCGGCGAAGCACCCCTCGTCATCCAGCCCTTTGAGCCAGCGGTCGAACCAGCGCAGCTCGTAGTCCGCAAAGCGCGACGTGAGCGCGGAGGCCTCGCCGAAGCTGACCTCTCCGATCTTGCTGCCCACCTCCCCGTGTGTCCAGGGGCCGAAGACCACGTAGTGGTTCTCATGGCCCATCTGGGTCAGGCGTGTGAAGACGGCGGTATCCGGGTGGGCGTAGGCGTAGTGGTCATACCAGCCGCAGATGTGGAGGGTCGGCACGTCCGGCCAGCGGTCGAGGTGGGTGCGCCTTGCAGCGCACGTGACTAGTGGGTTCAAGTCCCAC
>CAYRFY010000842.1:0-2897 GCA_964423635.1 uncultured Armatimonadia bacterium
TCTGTAAACCGCGAACACCGCGACCACCAGCAGGCCGGCAAGGCCGAAGCCGAGACCTGCGAGGAGCTTTCCGCCGGGGCGAGGCCCGGGGGCGTCTGCCGGTGCCGTCGGGGGCGTTCGGGTCCCGGCCGGCGTGACCTCGCGTCCCTCCAGTCTGTCCGCCAGGTCCGCGGGGGGGACGCCGATGAGCTCGCGCTCCACCGAGGGCGGCGGCGCGCCCGCGGACGTGAGCGACCAGGCGGTCAGCAGGCCGGTTTGGTCCAGTGTGAAGGCACGGTCGTCCACAATGTCCACGGCGAAGGCCGCCCGGGTGTCGGTCAACTGCCGGGTCAGCTCGCCGGTGGTGAGGTCATACTCCTGCAGGCCGGTGAACGTGGCGGCCACGTAGGCCCGGTCGCCGATGATGCGCGGAGGCGTGAAGGTCTGATGCCCGTAGAGAGTGTGCCACAACCTCTTGGTCGGGTCGTCCGCGCGGCGGGCCTCGATGTCACCATCGGTGAACAAAAGCAGGCGGTCTCCCAGCACCCGAGCGGCCAGCACCTCATTGTAACCGTAGGTGCTATCGGCCAGGGGCTTGCGCCACACCGTCTTGCCGCTGCTGCGATCGAGACAGGCCACGAAGGGGTCCTTATGCCGCGCGGCCACACCCGGGACCAAGAGCCGGTTGCCCCACACGGCCGGGAGGAAGCTCTCATAGCCCGTGGGCGTGTCCCAGAGGGTCTTGCCGGTCCGCGCATCCACGGCCAGCACGCGGGCATCGCCCTCCAGCCTCCTACTCTCCTGGTGTTCCTTCGCCAGGTTGCCGGACAGGTACGCGACCTTGCCGTCTGCCGAGAGCGTCACCCCGCGGAAGCACCCCGTCCTTTGCCACAGCAGTTTTCCATCCTCAGGGGCCACGGCGAAAGCGGGTCCCCGGTTGGCCCACAGCACGATGGCCCCATCCGCCGCCAGGGGCTGGGGCTCGTAGCCCTGATAGTCGGTGCCCTCGATGCTCTGCGTCCACAGCTCGGAGTACGTGCGGCGGTCGAAGCAGGCCGCCGCGACGGAGGGCTTGTCGTAGCCCTTGCCGCGCAGACTGTAGCCAAGGACGATGCTGTCCGGAAGGATCAGGGCACGTTTGACCTCCCCGGTCACGGGGAGCGTCTTGAGGACGCGCCCGGTGGCCGCGTCGACCACGGTGGCCCCGTTCTCCCCGCCGGCCACCGCGATTCTGTCATCCGCGGCGGGCCGGGTGCCGTGGAACCTGTCTCCCGGGACTGCTAAGTCCCACAGGGCCTCGAGTTGCATCAGCTTCCCGGCTTCCCGTGCCCCGCTATCGTCGGTGAAGGAGTGCTCCGAGCCGGGGATGAGCTGGAAGTCGGCGAAGGTGACGGCGAGGTTTTGCTCCGGCAGACCCCGCGCGGTGCAGGTCACGGTGGGCCCGGGTTCCTCGAGTTCGACCGTTGAGCCGGGGAGGTTCGCCTCGGCATACACGGTCCCGGGCGGCAGGTTGATGGTTACCGTGAGGTCTCCAAAGCTGCGCCAGAACCGCGCCGTGCGGAGGACGAACTCAAACACGCTGGCCTGCTTATGGCTGGGGCCCGAGTCCTCGCCATTCCCGGTCTGCTTGTACTCGTAGTTGGCGAAGGACACCGGCTGCCGGTAGTGCACGGTGAATGTGTTGTCACCAGTCTTCAGGTCCAGTTTGGCGCTGATGAAGGTAGCCGGCTGTACCGGATAGCCCAGGGGCGCCGCGCCCGCGGCGTCCGCGGTCCAGAGGGCCACCGGGTCGGGCAGCTTCGGGTCGATGGCCAGGGCCAGGGCGCGTTCTGCCCCCAGTTCCCGGCGCCTCACATCCCCCTCGGGCGCGGGGATGGACGCTAGTCCCAGTCGCTCCCAGTCATCCAGCAGATAATGCGTCAGTGCCCACGCCATGGCCGCGGACCACGGCATCCGCAACTGCGCCAGCCGCCGATCTACCCGTCCGCAGATGCGGCCGAAGGCCCCGCTGTCCAGGCGCTCGGCATCAAGCTTCATCCTGGAGGCCTGCGCCGTCGCCGCCGGCGGCCGCGCCGATCTTGCCGCTTCCGAACGGGCCTCCGCCCGGAGCTTGGCCAGGCCCTCGTCCTGGCCCACGAACTCGTCGATGGCCCGGGTCCATGTCTTTTCGTAGGCTGTGTACAGGTCGATGTCGGTGCGGTTCACCGTCCGCACCTCGGCGCCGTTGAGTATGAACCGAACGTCCTGGGCGGGACCGATGACGGGGAACACGATGGGAACATCCACCCCACCGTCGGCGTGCAGCGTGTAGGCCACCTGCACCCGGGCCTCGGAGAAGGCTGCGGGCCCATCGGTGGCCTGGGAGGTGGGCCGAAGCCATTTGAGCTCGACGGTCAGCTTCTCGTCGGCCATGTCTACAGGTACGGCCGTGGCGGGCATGAGGCGCCCACCCATCCAGTGGGTCGGGGTAGGAAGAGGGTCTGCGCACACGACGAGTGGAAGAGAAAGACAACACAGCAAGATCATCATGGCACCGCGATGCTCGGAGTTCAGCGACAGTCCTGACATGCTCTCACCTCGGGCGGTTCACGCCCTCCGCATCAGTCTGGTACAACGTCGCATTGATGGTGAATTGATGATGCCTGATGTGCCGATGGCTGAAAGTCAGACGTTTCCTTGATTTAGGCTGTTCCACGGGTGCCGCGCATCGCCGACCGGGCGCCCATCCCGAGCGAGAACAGGACTGAGTGCGACCCTATCAGCTCCTCGGCGACAGCCAGCGGTCGTTCTCACCGCGAGGTCGTCGGGCGCGGATGCAGAAAGCCGCCGTTCCCCACCACCCGCCACGGTCGTTCTCGCCGTTGCCGTTCCCCCACCGCCCGCCACGGTCGTTCTCGCCGTCGCCGTTCCCCACCACT
>CAYRFY010000843.1:0-1608 GCA_964423635.1 uncultured Armatimonadia bacterium
TCCAGTTCGCCACCGTCGAGAACGGCTGGGAAGACCTCTTCCTGCAGTACGTGCCCACCTGGCTCACAGTCTCCGACGAGACGGCCCTGCGCGGGCTGTACGAGGGGGGAGAGTGGTTCTGGCAGCCGGTGATGTACCGCCCCTTCCTGGTCCCCCTCGCCGCATGGGGCGGCTTTCTCGTCGTTTTGATCTTCGTCATGCTGTGCATCAATGTGCTGGTGCGCAAGCCGTGGACGGAGCACGAGAAGCTGTCTTACCCCTTGATCGTGATGCCCCTGGAGCTGACCCGGGATCAGCACCACGCCCGGTTCTTCCGCAACAAACTGATGTGGGGTGGGTTCGCGGTGGCCGCGGCGATCGACCTGGTCAACGGCAGCCACGCCATCTGGCCGATGATCCCCGAGATACCCTACATCAAGCTCTACGAGCTGGCGCAGCACTGGCCGAACCGGCCGTGGAACGCCATGGGGTCCACTCGCATGGGCATGTACCCCTTCGCCATCGGCCTGGCCTTCTTGCTGCCCTCCGACCTGAGCTTCTCGTGCTGGTTCTTCTATGTGGTCTCCAAGCTCGAGCGCGTGGCCGGGGCCATGGTGGGCTGGGAGGCGGCCAAGGGCCTGCCGTATCTCAACGAGCAGGCCGCCGGAGCCTGGATCGGCCTGGCGCTGCTGGCCCTGTGGGCCAGCAAGAGCCACTTCGCCAAGGTCTGGGCCCACGTGACGGGTCATCAGACCGACCTCAACGACGCCGAGGAGCCCATCAGCTATCGGGCGGCGCTGATCGGCATCGGGGCAGGGACGGTGCTGATCTACGCCTTCTGCTCCTACGCGGGCATGTCCATGGGCACAATCATCGGCTTCTTTTCCATCTTCTACCTGCTGTCCATCGCCATCACCCGGGTGCGGGCGGAGTTGGGAACTCCCCACGAGATCTACTTCGTCAACCCGCACCGGATCATGGTGCAGATCGCCGGCGCCAATGCCTTCAGCATCCGCGACCTCACGGCGCTGTCGGCCACGTACTGGTTCAACCGCGGCTACCGCTGCCACCCCATGCCCTGTCAGCTTGAAGCCTTCAAGATGAGCGAGTATGTGGAGCTGGACCGCAAGTGGCTGGCGGGGGCGATCATGATCGCCACGGTAGCGGCGGTGGCATTGAGCTTCTGGGCGAACCTGCACGTCACCATGCAGGCGGGGGCCTCGGCCAAGGCGCAGGGGTTCAAGAGCTGGGTGGGGTGGGAAACGTACAATCGGCTGGCCACCTGGGTGCGCAGCCCGGAGCCGCCGGACTATCTGGCCGTGAGCTTCATGGTCGTCGGCGCCCTCCTCGTCCTGGCGCTCAAGGTCCTCCGCTTCCGTTACGCCGGCCTCCCCTTCCACCCCGCCGGCTACGCCCTGGCCATCTCCTTTGCCATGGACTATTTCTGGTTCGCCTTTTTCGTCAGTTGGCTTGCCAAGGTGGTCATCATGCGCTATGGGGGCCAAAAGACCCACCGCTCGGGGGTGTGGTTCTTCATCGGCCTGCTCGTGGGTGACTATGTGATCGGGAGCATCTGGGCCATCATCGGCCCGGCCCTGGGGATCGGGAACTACAAGATCTTCATCTAGC
>CAYRFY010000843.1:1708-2891 GCA_964423635.1 uncultured Armatimonadia bacterium
GGCACCTGCGTCGGCCGCCGCTGGCCGTCTTTTGTGGAGCGCGACCTGGGCGACTACGTGCGTGACTGGGTGGATGGGGAGAGCGTCCTGCGCTGCAAGTGCGGGAGGCTCTATGTGACCCGCGAGGCGGGGGAGCGCTTTCTCGAGCGCCTGCCCGATGGCACGCTGAAGCCCTACATGGTCCGCCGCAGTTTCCGGGGCTGGGTCCCCGATACCGGACCCGCTCCGGACGCCGGCCTCGGTGACCGATGACCTGTCCCCCTATCTGCGCGACCCCTGCCCATCCGCGTTTCTCCCCTATCCCCTGCCCGCTCAGCGGTCTATAATGCAGCCACACAGACAGGCCGGAGGCCCATTTCGCAGCCCGCTGCGGTGGCAGACCATGGGCGAGCCGCCTCCGGCGTCGACGAGGGGAGCAGTCACATGAGCGGTCCGGTAAGGATCATGCCGTGCCTGGACATGCAAAATGGCAGGGTCGTTAAGGGCGTGCACTTCGTAGACATCCGCGATGCGGGCGACCCGGTGGAGTGCGCCGCGGCCTACTGTGCGGCGGGAGCCGACGAGATCGCGCTGTTGGACATCACCGCGACTGTTGAGGGCCGGGCGACCATGTTGGAGGTGGTGCGGCGCGTTTCCGAGGCGGCCACGGTCCCCTTTACGGTGGGTGGAGGCATAAAGGACGTCGAGTCGGCCGCGGCGGTGCTGGAGGCGGGGGCCGACAAGGTCTCCACCAGCAGCTCGGCCTTCCGCAGGCCCGAGGTGATCGCCGAGATGGTGGCGGCGTTCGGTTCAGAGCGGGTGACGGTGGCCATCGATGTGGATGTCAATCCGGGCTTGCCCTCGGGCTACGAGGTATACATCGACGGCGGGCGGACCGCCACCGGCGCCGATGCGCTACAGTGGGCGAAGCGGGCGGACGGGTATGGCGTGGGCTGCATATTGCCTACGAGCAAGGCGGGCGACGGTGCCAAGACCGGCTACGAGCTGCCCCTGATCCGCGCGATCGCAAGCAGTGTGAGCGCACCGGTGGTGGCCTCGGGGGGAGCGGGGACGCTGGAGCACTTCCACGAGGCGGTGCAGGCCGGTGCGACGATCCTGCTGGCGGCCTCGGTGTTCCATTTCGGGATGCTGCAGATAGCCGATGTGAAGGCCTATCTGGCCGAAAAGGGCGTGGCTTTGGCCT
>CAYRFY010000844.1:0-2587 GCA_964423635.1 uncultured Armatimonadia bacterium
GGGTGTTGTCTACTGCTGGTACCGCTCCAGCATCAACGGGCCCGTGCAGCAGTCGCTGGGGCATGCGCTACACGACGGGTTGCTCGAGGCCCGCTATCTGGACAGGATCCGGTTCGGGATCATGTGGGAGAACGGCTGCGGCCAGGGAGTGGGCTCGGCTGAGGATCTGATGGACAATGTCCTGCCCTTCTGGCTGGACAACTACTTCACCCATCCCTCGTATCTGAAGGTCGACGGCAAGCCGGTTCTGTACATCTGGGTGCCGGGGAATGTCACCAAGCACCTGGGGGGCAGCGATCAGGTGAAGCAGACCTTCGAGGCCATGCGGGAAGCGTGCCGGCGGCGCGGCCTGGAGGGGCTCTACATCGTGGGCTGCGTGGGCAGCGGCGATCGGGCGAGTCTGGAGCGCATGGCCCGGGAGGGCTGGGACGCCACGTCGGCCTACGGCAATCAGTGGTCACCGCCCGCGGACTCCAGGAGCGTGGGCGGCGCTTCGTGCGCCGCGTATGAGGGCTTCGTCGACCAACAGGAGGCCATCTGGGAAGCCAAGGCCGAGATCGGCGCCCTGCCGGACATCACGGCGGCGATGATGGGCTGGGACCAGCGGCCGTGGAACGCGAATTCGTTCTACTGGTGCGACAATACCCCGGAGAAGTTCCGGGAGCTGTGCCGGCGGGCGAAAGCCGTGATGGATGCGAAGACCGCCGCCGGCCCCGCCAAGCGCACGGCGATCTTCTGCTGCTGGAACGAGTTCGGCGAGGGCCACTACATCGAGCCCACCCGGGGTTACGGGTTTTCGTATCTGGACGCCATCCGCGATACCTTCAGCTCGTCGCCTCGGGAGCACATAGACCTCGCGCCCGAGGATGTGGGTCTGGGGCCGTATGATTCATGGTACCGCGAGGCCCGGGAGGCTGCGCCGCTCGAGGAAGGTCCCACGAGCCGGAGCTCGTGGACCGGGGCGGAATTGGGCTCCTGGAGCGGGATGATGGGCCTGGGGGATGTGGAGGTCGGCGACGAGGGTTTCCGCGCGGTGAGCCTCACGGACGACCCGGCTTTGAGCTCTCCGCCGCTGAAGCTCCGGGGGAGCCAGTTCACTAGAGTGGTGGTGGAGATGCGGGTGAGCCGGTCCGGAGGGGCACAGCTCTTTTGGTCCACGGCTTCGCTCCCACACGTCGAGGAGCGCGCCAGCGCCCACATCGAGACGATAGCCGACGGGCAGTTCCACGCGTACAGCTTCGAGGTGGGGCAAAGCGAGTATTGGGGCGGCTGCGTGACGGGGATGCGGCTGGACCCGAGCAACACCGAGGGCGTCACGATAGAGGTCCGGGCGATCCGGCTGGAGTAGGGGTCTGCCCGTTCCGTCCCGGCCCCTTGGGAGAGACCTGCGCCTGGGCGGGCGCCGTCCGCACCTCTCCCAGCGAGCGTAACGAGCGCCCGGGAGAGGTCGCGCCGGACGTATCGGCGCGGGTGAGGGGGGAGCCCACCCCACCTGGATCGAAAGGACCATGACCATGCCCCAGTACCTGCACCGACCGCACCGCCTCGTTGTGCTGCTGTCGTTGGCCCTCTGCTGCGTCGCCATCTGCCCGGGAGGCGCCGACATGAATCCGGTATGGCCCGGAGAGCAGTGGGAGACCGCCTCGCCACAGCAGGCGGGGATGGACGTCAAGGTTCTTGATGCGCTGCGGGACCTGGTGGGCGGCCGCGGCTGCGTGGTGCGGCACGGCACCATGGTCTACACCTGGGGCGACCAGTCCGCACGCGGCGATGTGGCCTCGGCCGCCAAGCCCTGGTACAGCCACTTCCTGCTCACGGCGCTGGATGAGGGCCGCATCGGGGCGCTGGACGCCCCGATCCACCCGCTGGTGCCGGGCCTGGCGGAGATCAACGCCGATCTGGGCCACAAGGACCGCGCCATCGCCTGGCGCCACCTGGCCACGCAGACCTCGTGCTACGGTGTCTCCGAGAAGCCCGGAACGGCCTACGACTACAATGACTGGCAGATGGCGCTGTTTTGGGATGCCCTGTTCCGCGGCGTGTACGGCGCTACGTATGACAGTGTGGACGAGGCGATCCTGCACCCGCTGCTCACCGACCCGCTGCAGTGCCAGGACAATCCCACCTTCATGGCCTTCGGGACCGGCGAGCGCCCGGGGCGGCTGGCCGTCTCCGTGCGCGATTTCGCCCGCTTCGGCCTGCTGTACTTGCGAGAAGGCACCTGGAACGGCAAGCAACTGCTGGACCCGGCTCTGGCGCGGATGGCGGTGACAAGCCCGCTGCCCAACTCCATTCCGCGCACGGCGGGAGCACAGGCCCAGATGGTGCCAGGCCAGCGGAGCAACGGGTCGCGGGCCATCCCGGACAATCAGTGCGACCATCTGGGGAGTTACAGTTGGCTGTGGTGGACCAACGGAGTGGACCGCGAGGGTAGACGGCATTGGCCCGATGTACCCGCAGATGCCTACGGCGCCTTCGGTCACGGCGGCCCGCGGGCCATCGTAGTGATTCCGAGCCTGGACGTGATCGTGAGCTGGAATGATGCCGACGTGAATTCGGAAAATACGAATCTGGAAGTGCGCTTGCC
>CAYRFY010000844.1:2597-2888 GCA_964423635.1 uncultured Armatimonadia bacterium
CGCTCAAGCTGCTGGTTCAGGCCGTGAACGACCGCGGGGCGGCCGCGCCCTGGAAGCCCCGGACGCGGGTGTCCATCGCCGATGGCAAGTGGCGGATCAACGGCGAGCCCACGTACCCCGGAGCCCCGGCCGAGGGGCTGCTCATGAATGTGCGGATGGTCAACTGCGTGTTCGAGGACCCAAAGCGCCCGGAGTTCGACCCGGAGCTGAATACCGACGAGTTCATCTCCAAGGTGCCCGAATACGCCGCCCATGGCGTGCGGGCCTTCTCGGTGAACCTCCAGGGCGGCT
>CAYRFY010000845.1:0-2876 GCA_964423635.1 uncultured Armatimonadia bacterium
CCGCACGAGTTGCAGGATGCTGGCCCCGCAGAAAGCCAGGGCGATGATTCGTGAGGCGGCCAAGAACGCCATGGGCATCATCCCGCAGTGCAGCCCCTTCCGGATGGACCTTCCGATCACGGCCCGCATGCGCCTGCAGGACACCGAGAGGATCGACGAGATCGTGGCCGTCGGGAAGTCGATTCGCGTGGATGAACACACCGTGGAACGCAGGGCCGATGACCCGCGGGACATCTACTACTTCTGATTCGGGAAACGTGAGCTTTTCGGCCCCCGGGCCCCTCCGTGGAGCACCTCCCGCAGGGCGGGACGAGGAAGGGGGAAAGCGGGCCATCGGTCCGGAGGCAGCGGCGCCGTCGGCCCTTGGCCGTTCACCCCTCGCCTGAACTGTCGTACCGCGCCGGCGGCTCGCAGAGACGCCGAGAGGGGACGCGGGTGAAACGTCATCACTGCCGTCTGTCGTCCGCCGTCCCTCCCTCCCCGTCCCGGAGACGGGGTGAGGCGCCGTCCGGCCGGGACATGCCGGCCCACATCCATCGGAGGAACCCCACTTGCCCACCACCCAGATCCCCTCTCCCCCGGCTCTATCTCGCTCCGGCGAGGCCCGTCTTGCCGGCCTCCTCAGTGCCTTGCCTGCCCTGCGCGAGGGGTACTTCTGGGAGCGGCGGCTGCACTGGGCCGAATCGCACTTGCAGACCCGCGGACAGCCCCAGATTCTCCGCACCGCACAGGCCTTCGCCCACGTGCTGGACAACATGACCATCGACATCGGCGGGCACGAGCTCATCGTCGGCCGCCACCCCAAGGGCGAGCCGGATGCCGGGACTCGAGAGCGCATGGACCGTGCCCTCGAGGCCTGGGGCGGCCACGGGCTGCAGGAGTGGGCTCTGGCACAGATACCCGACCCGGCGCTGAAGCTCTGGCACGGCGGGGTGTTCACTACGGGCTCCAAGACCGGACACATGACCCCGGACCATGAGGGCCTGCTGCGCCGCGGGCTGGGCGAACGACTGCGGCACATCGCGCTGCGCCTGGATAGCATCGACCCGGGCCTGCCCGACGCCGGTGAGCGCCGCACCTTCCTCCTGGCCGCGCAGATCGCCTGCGAGGCGGCGAGCCGGTTCCTCTCTCGCTACGCCGACCTCGCCGCCGAATTGGCCGGGGAAAGCTCCTGCCCCCGCCGCGGCTCGGAGTTGCAGGTCATCTCCGAGAGCTGCCGACACCTGTCCACAGGGCCGGCGCGCACCTTCCACGAAGCCGTGCAGCTCTCGTGGCTACTGCACCTTTGGGTCTGCATCGAAAACGGTGAGAGCGCCGCGGCCTTCGCCCCCGGCCGCGTCGATCGGTACCTCTACCCCTACCTGGAGCAAGACCTGCAGGACGGTCGCCTCACCGAGGCCGAGGCCTATGAGCTGCTCCTGTGCAGCTTCATCAAGCTCAACGAGATCGGCGACGATCTGCCGCAGTCCGCGGTGCTCGGCGGCATGATCTCGGCCACCGAGGACGGCTGCAATCGGCTGACCGAGCTGTGCCTGGCCGCCTCGGAGAGGCTGGGGATGCTCAACCCCGCCCTGGTGCTGCGGGTGAATGACAGCACGCCGCGCCCCGTCTTGGCCCAGGCGGCGCGGCTGCTCCGGACCGGTATCGGCTTCCCGCAATTGTACAACGACCGCGTCACTATCCACTGCCTGCGGCAGGCGGGCTGCCGCGCACCGGACGCCCGGGAATACTGCATCGGCGGCTGCGTGGAGCTCACCGTCCAGGGGCGGAGCAATCCCTGGGTGGGCAACTTCCTCAACCTGCCCAAGTGCCTGCTCTTGGCCCTCAACCACGGGGTGTGCACCCTCTGCGGCGACAGGCTGGGTGCCGACACGCCTCCGCCCGCCGAGATGACCACCTTCGAGGATGTGGCGGCCGCCTTCCGCTCTCAGCTCCGCTACGCGATCGAGCAGATGGCCTATTGCGAGAACGTCTTCGACCGCGCCCAGGCCCGCTGCACTCCGTTCCCCTTTCTCTCTGCCAACATATTGGACTGCATCGAGCAGGCCCGGGACATCTCCGCCGGTGGGGCGAGGTACAACTTCACCGAGCTGCAGGGCGTGGGCCTTGCCAATACCGCCGATTCGCTGGCGGCCATCCGCTCCTTCGTCTACGAGCAGAGGAAGCTGTCCCTGTCGGAACTGGTGGAGGTCCTCAATGACGATTGGGCCGGTGCCGAGACTCTGCGCCGGGAGCTTCTCCGCGATGGCCCCAAGTACGGCACCGGCGACGGCGGCGCCGATGAGATCGCAAAGCAGGTGGTGGCGTGGTTCACCGCGGAGGTGGGCAAGTACCACAATCCCCGGGGCGGCCGGTTCCGACCCGGTCTGCTGGTATGGACCCTGGGCGACGGGTTCGGCCAGATGACGGGAGCCACACCGGACGGGCGCAAATCCGGCGCGGTCCTGGCCGATTCCGTCGGTCCGGCTCAGGGCCGCGACCGTAAGGGCCCCACTGCCGTGATCGCTTCCGTCACCAGCATCGACTATAGCCCCATGGTCGGCGGCCTGGCTCTGAACATGAAGTTCACCCCCGAGTGCCTGGCAACCGACGAAGGGATCGAGAAGTTCGTCGACCTGCTGCTCACCTACTTCGAGGCCGGCGGCATGCAGATGCAGGTCAACGTCGTCGACAGCGGTCTGCTGCGCCGCGCCCGGGAAGAGCCCGAGCTTCACGCCGACCTCATCGTCCGGGTCTCCGGCTGGAGCGCCAGGTTCCTCACCCTCAGCACCAGGCTCCAGGACGAGATCATCAGCCGCACGGAGCAGAAGCTCTAGAAGTCCGGCCGGAAACCCCACTTTCGCCGGGAATGTCATTCTGAGAGCGTCCGCTCCCGG
>CAYRFY010000846.1:0-258 GCA_964423635.1 uncultured Armatimonadia bacterium
GACCGAAGGCGAATCTCCGTGCCGTGCTCGTCGGTTTGAGGCGGAGCTTCGCTAGTACTGCAACCGTACTTGCGGTTCGCGCGCGGCGGAGACCGTCCGATGGCCGGCCCGGGCTGCGTGCGAAGGCCGGCGGCGGCCCCGCGGGCCGCCTTGGCGGGCCGGAAAGCCCGCCCCACCGACGGCGCTTGGCGGGCCTCGACCCCATCTACGGTTGTCGTGCTGGGCGCTTGACGTTCAGCGGCCGCCGGCGTCGGCCCA
>CAYRFY010000846.1:268-2872 GCA_964423635.1 uncultured Armatimonadia bacterium
CCGCTCCGCCCGAACCTTGCGACCCGGCCGCACAAAGATGTACAATCAGGTTACCTAAGACCTCTATGCGAGGTGTCCCGCGATGATCGCGACAACCCAAAAGCCTTTCGAGCAGATACTGCGGATGCTGGAGGGCGCCCAGAGCGTCTTCGTCATCGGCTGTGGCGACTGCGCCACGCAATGCCAGACCGGGGGCGAGGTCGAGGTGGAGGAAATCACCCGGCAACTTGAGGAGGCGGGCAAGACGGTGACCGGCGGCGTGGTGCCGGACGTCACCTGCAATGTGCTGGACACGGCCCGCATCCTGCGCAAGCACAAGGAGGCCGTGGAGAGCGCGGACGCTCTGCTCGTCTTGTCCTGCGGCACCGGAGTGCAGTCGGTGGCGGAAAGCCAGGAGAACAAGCGGGTCTACCCGGGCCTGGACAGCCTGTTTTCGGCCATCACCCGGCGCAAGGGCCAGATCTACGAGCGATGCATCTGCTGCTCGGATTGTGTGGTCGGCGACTACGCCGGCATCTGCCCCATAGCCCGCTGCCCCAAGGGCCAACTGCACGGCCCGTGCGGCGGGTACGATGACGGCAAGTGCGAGGTGGACAGGGAGCAGGACTGCGTGTGGACGCTGATCTTCGAGCGCGCCGAGAAGACGGGGCAGATGGACGCCGTCATGGCGGCGCTGGACGCCGAGCCGGCCAAGAACCACCAGGTCAACAAGCACCCGGCGGAGCTGGTCTTCGAGCCCCGCAAGGGCGGGAAGCTCTAGGGCGACTGCTGTACGGTGAGCGCGCCCGGAGAGGCGAAGTCCCCTCCGGGCGCCGGCTCCCCACCGCACTGGCCCGCCGTGTCATTCATCCCGCCGATCCTGAGCCTCGTGCCGGCCGATCGTTCCCTGCCCTTGCCCCGTCAGCCGCCGTAACACGCCGTGTCGGCCATCCTACCCATCCTGTTGGCCGCTCCCTCCCCGCTCGCTGCCGCGCTCTTTGCCTCGCACCTCCTGCCGGTACTGTGCCATTGGGGGGAAACCGATGTTCAAGACCAAGGTGCTCACGGCTGTGCTGGCTATCCCCGTAGTCATTGCTCTGCTTTGCCTCGGCGGCATCCCGCTGTTTCCCGTGGTGACTGTCGCAATGCTCCTTGGCATGCACGAGTTCTACCGCAGCGTCCGTCTCAAGGAGATCTACGCTTTCGAGTTCGGGGGCTATCTGTGTGCCGTCGGCATCGCCGCGGTGACACACTTCGCCTCGTATGACCCTGCCTACCGCTCCGGGGTCATCACCGCCTGCCTCGCCGGGTCGGTGCTCCTGACCATGGTCGCACAGTTCTGGCGACCGCCGGGCACGTCGGTGATCGCCAATTCCGGCGCCACGGTCTTCGGCGTGGTCTGGATCGCCTTGCTGTTCTCCTTCATGCTCCGCCTGCGCATGCTGCCTCTGAGTGAGATCTCGCCCATCATTCCCGAGGGAGGCTTCCGCGACCGGGCGGGGATCCTGTTCCTGGTGATCCTCACCGTGTGCCTCCAAGACTCGGCGGCTCAGATCACCGGTATGCTATTTGGCAGGCACAGGCCGTGGCCCAACATCAGCCCGGGCAAGAGCCTGGAGGGCTGCATCGGCGGGTTCACGGTGGCGGTGGTCACCTGCACGGTGGCCGGCACGCTGATGGGCCTGCCCACGCTGGAGCTGGCCGGACTGGGGATCGTGCTGGGCGTCTTCGGCCAGCTTGGGGATTTCTGCAAGTCGATGATCAAGCGAGAGCTGGGGATCAAGGACTTCGGCACCCTCATCCCCGGCCACGGCGGCGTGCTGGACCGCTTCGACAGCCTGCTGTTCACCATGCCGATTGCATACCTGTACTTCCGCCAGTTCGCGTGGGTGCACGGATGGTTGGGGGGGTAGGGGAAAGCGTGGATGAATGTACGATGATCTCCTTGTACGACGAACCCATCGTACAATGGGTCCGTTGTATGAATGGCCGTCGCCGCCGACCCGGGAGCGCTCTCCGCGCCGTCGGTCTCGTTGGCGACCGCCCGTGCCTGGCGCGATCTCTGGTTCGAACTCGCGGGCGACACGCCGGAGCTTGAACTCACCCTCCGTCTCCTGGACGTCGGCGTCCGCTGGCTGGAAGAGCGCGACCCCCGCATTCCTCTCGAGTTGGCCCCGGAGGAGCGCGCCTTTCTACGCGTCGTGCTGGACCTCGACGAGAGCGAGGTCGGCGCCGACCCCTGCCAGACCACGTAGCCAAGCGCCCCCATTCCCTGCGGGGGATGCGCGCTTGCACGCGACCGCCGTGGCTCATGGGGCGCGGGCCCTCACCCGGCAGACCGTCCCGCTCCGCGGGCCGATCTGCCGACCTCTCCCGGACGGCCCTGCGGGCCTGGGAGAGGTGGTGCAGCAAACGGCCACAGCGACCCTTGCCCCTCACTCCTCCGCCAGCCCCGTATGCCCAAGCCCCTCGGCCGGGCTGCCCTCCTTGAGCGTGAAGTCGCCACTCGGCGGGTCGGCGAGTAGCGGGTCCTGCCCGTAGAGTCCACCGGTCTCCTCCGTGGGCAAGGTGGGCTCACTATGGTCGGGCCGGTCCCGGCAGTACCACAGATTTCCCTCGAACACG
>CAYRFY010000847.1:0-2869 GCA_964423635.1 uncultured Armatimonadia bacterium
AACGGCAGTACTTCGACCGTTCCCGACGCGGGAATGGCGAAATGCGGCCCCAGTGCGTTCATGCATAATGTGAGTTTCCAGCCCGACTCGGCGTCCCGCCGTGCGGGATCGCCGTCCGGCCGTTGCGCCGCCCCGGGGCGAATCTCCGCGCCGTGCTCGTCGGCTCGAGGCGAACCTTCGCTGTATGCCTGTACAGGCATCTATAGGTGCGGCCGAAGAGCCGGGGATGCTGTTAGGATGTCGTTCTGGAGCGCCTGCGTCACAAGTCCGGGCGGCGCAAGCTCGAGCTTGTGCCGCCTGGGCGAAGGATCTCGCCGTATGCCAGGAGACTGTTCGATCTGGTCCCTCCGGGAGCGGACGCTCTCAGAATGACACTCTCGGCGCAGGCGGGCTTTGCGGCGGTGCATCTTGCCCACCTCCGGTCCATCGTACTTCGCGTCTTGTTGCCGCGGCCCTGAACCGTATCCATGCCCTCGGAGGCTTTCTTTCGTCATGCCCATCTCCACCGCCCCCTGCATCCCGCGGGCCGTCCAACTGGTCATCGATGACGTCGCCTGGCGCGAAGGCTGGAGTCTGGCGGACGAGGGAGGGCCCTGGCGTGCCGGGGTGGACCGGTTCATGGAGCCCGAGGACTATCTGGCCATCGCCCGGATCGGTCAGAGTCTGAACATCCGGCCCCAGGCCGCCTGCGTGCTTTGTGAGTGGGATACCCAGAATGTCTGCGCCGATTGCCCCACGAGCACTCATGCCGGGAGGGCCTGGGACAACTCCGGGCGTGTAGGGCCGTGGATGGCCGAGGCGCGCGACGTATTCGCCCGCTCGGCCGCCCACATCGAGCTGGCGCTGCACGGAGTGGGGCACGAGCATTGGGAGCAGGGGGTGCGCAGCCGCGCCGAGTGGTTCGGGGCGCCCGAGGGGGCCAAGTGGCCGTGGGACGACCTGCTGCGACATCTGGAGACCTTCACTGCCCTATTGAACCAGCACGACCTGGGACCCGCCGCCGGCCACCGCTTTCCCGTCAGCGCCGTGCCCTGCGCCTTCATCTATTGCTTCGATGACGCCGACCCTCAGTCCACGGGGGCGCTACTCGCGCAGGCCGGGGTGAGGCAGGTGTCCACGCCCTTCGGCGGTGGGTTCGCACGGCGCAGCCCTCTGGTGGCCCCGGACGGCGGCTACGACCACGGCCTGGCCGTGCTGGACCGCGGCGGCAATGGGGTGCCGTACAACGTCTTCGATACCGTCCCCGATCGGCCGACGACCAATAGCATCTGCGGCATCCACTGGCCGAACCTGCTGCGCCCCGACCCGCAGGACAATGCGCTCTCCGTCGCCCGCTGGGTGGACTACCTCGGGCAGGTCTCCCTCCGCCCTGACGCCATGCTGGCGGCGAATGCCAACGAGTGCTTCACCCAGTGGGCCTATGGCAGCTTCGCACACACCCACTGGGACGGTTGCACCCTCAACATCGATGCCACGGCCATGCCGGACGAGGTGCTCGCCACCGCCGAACGCGGGCCGCTGTGGATCAAGGTCGCCCTTCCAGATGGGGAGGAGGTGAGCCGGATCCAGAGCGATCGCCTGGTCCCCGTGGCCTATTGCCGCGGCGAGGGCTACGCCCTGATTGCGCTCAGGGGTGCCGCCGGGAAGCTCAGCCGGGTGAAGCTCGCCGTCGGAAGCCGACCGCCGCTGGCCGTTGTCACCGCGCGGGGAACCTGCAGCCTCCTGGGGCTCAGCGACAGCCTCACGGAGACGGTGATCGACCTCGAGGTCTTTGGCCGGCAGGAGCTCGCCGTCCGTCTCCGTCGTCCACCGGCGAGTGTGATGAGCTCCACGCCGCGGGTGAAGGTGGAGTCCATAGGGTTCGAGGCCGACGAGATGACCTGCACTATCACCCTCCGGGGTCACGACATCCAGGGCGAGCGCGCGCAGGTGACGCTGTCACACGCCCTGGCGTAGAGTGTCCGGCCGAAAAAGCGGGTCTGCCGTGAATATGCCATCCTGAGCGTGAATCTCGCGCAGCGAGAGAGCGAAGGATCTCGCTGCCTCCCGGGAGACTCCTCGAGCTGCTCCCTTCGGGAGCGGGCGCTCTCGGAATGACACTCCCATGCGAATGTCGGCTATTAGGCCGCGTTCTTGTGCTGTCCGGCCTACGCTCTTTGCCCCAGCGAGAGTAGCACCGGATAGGCGTCGGTTCCGCCGTCGGGCCTGCTCCGCTCGATGGTGTGGGCGACCCCGCTGCCCACCGGCTGCAGGCCTGCGGCGGCGAAGAAAGCCGCCATCTGCCCCGAGCTGAACCCGTGGTGCACCTTCTCCCCGTTGTCGCCGTGACAGCTGCCGTCCTCGGCGTCCAGGTCGGCGATGCACATGACCCCTCCGGGCCGCAGCAGCCGGGCGGCCCTCTTCACCATGCGGGCCGGGTCGGCGATGTGGTGCAGAGCCATGCTGCTGAAGATCACGTCCACCTGCAGATCGGGGAGGGGATCGACGGTGAGGTCCAGCCGCAGGGGGGTAATGTTGCTCACTCCCATGTCGTCGATCTTCGCCTGCAGCGCCTTGAGCGCCTCCTCGGAGGTGTCCAGCGCCACGATGGTGCCCAGGTCCTCGCACAGCGCCATCGTGACCAGCCCGCTGCCGCAGCCGATCTCCAGCGCCGTCATCTCAGGTGACAGCGCCACCGCTTCACGGATGGCCTCGGCCACATCCCGGGTTCTGTCGATCCGCCGGGGCTTCTCCTCCCACCTGGCGGCGGCGCGCTCGAAACGGCTGGTGCCATGAGTGTCCACTGCGATTGCCTCCAGATACTCGGACCAGGCATCCCCTGCAGGGCGCCGGGGAGTGCCAGAACGTGAGAAGGGTGGGCCGGCCGGCC
>CAYRFY010000848.1:0-2868 GCA_964423635.1 uncultured Armatimonadia bacterium
CGGCGGCTACGGGTGGGGACGGCGGTCGCGGCACGCGCGGGCTGTTCGTCGAACGGGGTTCTAGCTGCCGACGATCAGGCGCCGGGCTCCGTGGAGAAGTACCACGCTGTCAGATGCCCTATTTCGCTCCCGCGCCAGCCCCCAGGCAACATCTAGGCTCTCAACGGCCTGCACAAAGGTGCCGTCCATTGCGGCGCAAACCTCGGGACCGGTCACCAGGACCACCGTCGCCTCGCGCTCCACGATGGGCCGAGCCAGAATGCTCGCTCCATGCGCCCCCAGACTGAACAGGTCCCTGCGCCCAACATCCTCTCGCACCTGCTGTGGGGTCTTCGCTGCCAGCCATTCCAGGAAGGTGGGCTCGGCCCCCAGCCCCTCGGCGCACTCGGCAAGGATCACGATCACCCCGCCTTCCTCCACCAACTCCGTCGCCGGCACCACACCCTTCTTGCCCTGCACCAGGTCACAATCGTACGGATACCCGCCCACCGTGGTGACGACAATTCCCGCACGCACAGGAGCCACCTCATAGATGGCACGACTGGTCCGGCATCCCAGTCGGTGAGCGGCCACGGGATCGCCGGCAACGATGGCGACGATCTCATCATTGGGGCCGGCCACGCTGTAGCAGATGAAGTGGAACGGCACCCTGGCCGCGAACTCGCAACAGTCTTCACTCAGAGGATTCCCGTCCAGCACGCCCATGCGTGTGGCGGGGTCGGTGAGCAGGAAGTGGTTGGCGTCGATGGACCGGTGGTGCGCCACTCCCGGCATGATCAGCTTGCGCCCGCCCGAGAACCCCGCCAGGTACGATGGCTCGATGGTCCCCACCCCCAGGACGACGTCGTGCTTCAGCACCTCGCGGTTCACCAGGACGCCGGTCCCGCGGCCGGTGCGTCCCAGGTTCTCGAAGGCGTCCTGTGCAAAGGGGTCGTGCTGAATCAGGCGCACCCGAGCCAGCACCTCCGGCGTGAAGTGCCCCTGCAGCTCTTCCGGGGTCATCTGCCGATGCCGCCCGGTGGCCACACACAGCGTCGGGCGCACCGCGGCCCTTTCCAGCACATCCAGCAGTGGCAAGAGCAGTGGCGCCGGGGAGGGTCGCGTATGGTCGACGGTGAGAATCAGGGCCGAGTGCTTGCCCGCCAGCATCTCAGACAGAGGCGGCGTGCCGACAGGATCGCGCAGGGAGGTCTGCACGGCGGCCGTCACGTCCGCGAGCCCCGTCACCTCCGCCGGCCGCAACTGGGCCCTGAGCAGGTGGTCGTCGATCTCCAGGTGGGCTTCGGAACGCCCGTAACGCAGGCTGTGGCGAGACAAGGCACAACCCCTCCTGTATCCGCGGAAAGCATGCGGGCGCCGCGCCCATCGCTGCAGGCGCCCGATGTGTCTTCGTCACCTCAGTTCCCGCGCCCTGCATGGGGGGGAGCCTGTACGGAGGATTAAGGTTTAAGGTTCGTCTAACTTTTCGAGTAGTCTCGGGGCTGCGATGGCCCATGGCGTGTTGCGCTGCGTGGCATTGAGGTGGGCGATGGCCAGGAACAGGGCGACTTCCGCGCCCCGATCACTACGGAACGCAGTGGCGCGGCGGATGGTCCTGCGCAGCGGTCGCATGACCCCGCCCTCTATGGCGTTGGTGGTGCGGTAGCGACGAGCCCCTTTGAGGTTGGGCACGTTCATATAGGCGATAGAGGCGTCGAAGTCCGTCAGGAGGCTAGCCACTGCCTCGGGCTCTGCTTCCTGCCAGTCCTTGACGAACTGCTGCAGACGCTGGTGGGCCTCGCGGGTGTCTGTCGCCTTGTAGATCGCGCTCGCGGCCCGCAGGGCAGCTTTGCGGTGAGACTTGTCTCGAAGGCTGTCACCGGCATTCTTGAGCTTGTGGAACACACATCTCTGACGTGGCACCGTGGGGTAGACGGTCTCGATCGCGGCACAGATGCCCCCCGCACCGTCGCTGACGAGCAGCTTCACCTTGCCATCCGTCGCGCCGCGCAGGTGGAGACGCTCCAGTAGCCGGACACAACTGCGTTCATCCTCACTGTCGGCAAGCTCAAAGTCGAGAATATCCTTCCGCCCGCTCTCGGACCACAGCCCCAGAGCGATGATGGCCACCCTCTTCACCCGCTCGACCACTGGGCGCCGACGCCCATTGCGGTCCGTGGTGTACTCCTCTGTCGGCCTCACGACTGTGAACCAGATGCCGTCCAGCATCACCACATCCGGCGGATCGACAATAGGCTTTTGCCGCCACCGCTTCAGAGCGCTGACGAACTCATGCACTCGAGCCTGCACCGTGCTGGCACTCAGCGGCCATCCCAACTGCTGCCCCACGTCCTCCGCGATGTGCCGAAACCCCTCCTCGGCTCCATAGGCGAAGAGCACTCCCAGATCCACATCGATCCACATCTGCTTGTGCTTGCGCAGAGCCGCGAACTCCACATTCGCCGCCGCCCCACACCTCACGCACCGCACCATCGGCACCCGGATATCCTTGATAGTCCCCAACGTTGTCTGCAACTGGCGGCGATAGTGGCCGTTGCGCTTGAGCTGGCTAGCATTGCTCTCCCCGCACCGATGGCATTCCCACGCCACCGTGACATCCCCACTGCGATCCCTAGGTTCGTATGCTCCACGCCCCAACCGGTGACTCACCTCATCGTCAAGCGCCCCGTTGACCAACTCACGCAACGTAGCACACGATATTCGTCCCACCTCATCCCACAGGGCATTGAACACATCCTGGCGCTCGTAACTATTGACAGCCAGCGGCATCACCGATACTGTGGTCATGGAGCTACCTCCTGCGAGACTGGTGTTGGTGGCAACCCACCGTTCTACGCAGGACAGGTAGCTCCCTCCCTATCTCCCCCC
>CAYRFY010000849.1:0-2865 GCA_964423635.1 uncultured Armatimonadia bacterium
GGCGACATCATCATCTGGCCGGCGGGAAGGGTGACGGTGACCAGGCACTAGACGCGCGGCCGGGCCGCGCCTGGTTCGGGCGGAGGCGGGGGGCTTTGGTGTATGATAGCCCCAACTCAGCCCCTGGATCACGAAAGGCCGCACGATGAGTGCCCAGACGACCCCTCCGCCGGCCGAGACTCACAGTGGCGCCTCCGGTGTCCACGCCCTGTTCTGCCGGATCGCCCGCACCTACGAACTGGCCAACCACGCGCTCACGTTCGGCCTGGACGTAGTATGGCGCAACCGGGCCGCGAGCATCGCCGCCCGCGATGGTGGGCAGCGCTGGCTGGACGTCTGTACCGGTACCGGCGACATGGCCCGGGCTCTGCGCAAGCGCGCGCCGCAAAACACCCTCGTGGTCGGCCTAGACTTCTGCCTCCCCATGCTGCAACACGCCAAGGACCCAACGCCCCTGGTTATGTCCGACGCCCGGGCGATGCCCTTTCCCGACGACACTTTCGACCTGCTCACCGTCTCCTTCGCCACCCGCAATCTCCGCAGCGGCGACGAGACCCTCCTGCAGACTCTCCGCGAGTTCCACCGGGTCCTCAAGCCCGGTGGGCGCTATGTCAACGTGGAGACCAGTCAGCCTCCCTGTCCCGTGATCCGCTGGGCCTTCCACACCTTCGTCGCCGTGACGGTGCGTGCCCTGGGTGGGCGCATCGCCGGCGCGGGGGCCCCGTACGGCTATCTGGCCCACACGATACCCCGCTTCCATGGGGCACCGGAGCTTGCGGAGCTCATCTTGCGGGCGGGCTTTGAGGATGTGACCTTCCGGCGCATGACCTTCGGCGCCGCGGCGGTGCATCGGGCGGTCAAACCACGCTAGAAGACGGCGGGCCCGGCCGGGGTCCGGCGGCCTTCGCCTCATCTTGACGTGCCCGGAACCTTGTTGCATAGTGTCTCGGGCGTCCGGCCGAGCACCGCCGGGGCGCCTGGGCCGCTTCAGGGCGGCGGAAAGGCCTGAAAACGGTATGAGTGACGACAAGACCTATGATGTGATCTGTGTGGGGAGCGCGACCGAGGACGTCTTCTTGCAGGTCGCCGATACGCGCATCTTCCGCATGGAGGACGAGGACCACGAACTGGCGTACCTGGCCTTCGAGTACGGGGCCAAGGTGCGGGTGGACAGTCTGCTGCACGAGACCGGAGGCGGCGCCACCAATACCGCCGTCACCTTCGCCCGCATGGGCCTGCGGACGGCCATCGCCTGCCAGATAGGCCACGACGGCCCCGGGGAAAGAGTGCTGCAGGCCATGGCCAAGGAGGGCATCGACACCTCGGGCGTGGTGCGCGAGCAGGCCCATGCCACGGCCTTCGCGGCCATCCTCACCGGCTTCACCGGCGACCGCACCATCCTCGTCCACCGCGGTGCCGGCTCGCACCTGATGCCCGATGAGCTGAGCTGGGATATGATCGCCGACAGCCACTGGGTCTATATGAACTCGCTGTCGGGCGAGAGTGCCGCCACCTTCCTGGCGGTGGCGGACTTCTGCGGCGAGCACGAAGTGAACCTCGCCATCAACCCCGGCAAGGAGCAGCGCGCCCTGGGCCTGGAGGGGCTGCGCCCGGTGCTGCAGAACACTCAGGTGCTGTTTGTCAACCGCGCGGAGGCCTATGAGATCACCGGTGTCGCTCCGGACCGCGGCCCGGAGGACGAGCGGGCGATGCTGCAGATGCTGCGGGCCGCCGGAGCCAGGACGGTGGTGATGACTTACGGCGCCGCGGGTAGCGAGGCCATGGACGCCACCGGCCACTACCGCATCGGCAGCTACCCCGTCGAGGCCGCCAGCACCGTGGGGGCCGGAGATGGGTTCGCCTCCGCCTGCGTGGTGGCGCTGCACAAGGGCAAGTCGCTGCCCGAGGCTCTGCGCATCGGCGCGGCCAACGCCGCCGGCGTGGTGGGCACCTTCGGGGCCAAGAGCGGGATCCTGACGTGGGAGGCCGCGGAGACCTACGTCAGCGAGCACGAGATCGAGACCCGATAGGCCGTCGGTGCCGGTCAACGTGGTACTTGGCCCAAGCGGCGCTTGCGCCGCCCGGGCTTGCGACGCCCGGGCTTGCGACGCCCGGGCTTGCGACGCCCGGGCTTGCGACGCCGGTGCTGTAGCCCGGCATCCGCGCGGGCCGGACTTCCGGCCGGGCTTCCGGTCGGCCGCAAACCATGCAGTACACAGGGAGTCGGTTCACTTGGGAGCTTTCGTCACCTGGGCGGAGTACATTGGTGTCGGTCTGGCCATCGGGTCGCTGTCGGGCCTCCTGGGAGTGGGGGGCGGCATCATCGCCGTGCCGCTGATGGTCCTGATCTGGAAGCTGGACCCCAAGGTCGCGATCGGGACGTCTCTGGCGACGATGATCCCCACCGCCATCGCCGGCAGCTTCCGGCACTACGGCTTTGGGAACGTCAACCTCACTTTGGCCGCCTGCCTGGCCATCGGGACCGTTGTGGGCAGCAGCCTTATCGGCGCGCCACTGGCCGACCGCCTGCCCAGCGAACTGCTCAAACGCATCTTCGGAATCCTGATGGTTGTCTCCGGGCTCAAGTGGTCGGGCCTCATCGACCTGGTGACGGGGCTGTTCTCCCGGGCGACGGGGCAATAGCCCCGCCACTGCTGTGAGCTGCCCGGGAAGCTCTTGCGCGCTCGGGCCGACGGGGGATCGACGCACGCCATGTCTGCTGTGCCTCGGCGTGGCGGGAGCACCCGGCACCCTCATGGAACCCGTCGAGCAGAGCCCGTACCGCCTGTCTGGCTCTGCCGGCACCGCCTCCGTGGGAGACCGGGTCTACCCGACGGACAGGCACGGCGCCGGCTCATACCACTG
>CAYRFY010000850.1:0-2864 GCA_964423635.1 uncultured Armatimonadia bacterium
ATATCGCGAGATCCTTCGCTATCTCGCTGCGCGAGATGGACGCTCAGGATGACATCCGGCATTCAGCGATATCCTTCGTCCAGGCGGCATCTGCGCCGCCCGGACTTGTGACGCAGGCGCTCCAGGATGACATGCTCACGGCAGAACCGGCTTTGCGGCCGGGCCTCCTATCCCCCCGGCTCTTTGTCCGTCACCAGCAGCCCTCCGTAGGTATGGGGCATGCGGTCGCGAGGACCGATGGAGCCCCAATGGCCCACCCACGGGAGGGGCTCCCGGGGCCCCAGCTCCACTTCGGCCCAGAAGACCCCGGTCTCTCCCCCGCTTGAGGTCAGGATGCGGCCCAGCGGGTCGATGACCATGCTACTGCCGTCGTACACCGAGGGCACCATGTAGACGCCGTTGTCCCGGGCCCGGACGCGGAACACCGTTTCGCCCTCGACGGTCCCATCCCGGTCGGGGAACGTCGTCCCCCAGGTGGGGGCGAAGATGATCTCCGCGCCCTTCAGGGCATAGAGACTTGCCACCTCGGGAAAGAACCAGTCATAGCAGATCTGGATGGCAATGACACCGAAATCCGTCATGAACACGGGGTACTCGTCTCCCGGACACACTCCCGTGCGCCACTCCTCGCGGGGCAGATGGACCTTACGGTACTTGCCGGCGAGGCGCCCCTGACGGTCG
The DNA here is from genome assembly GCA_964423635.1 of uncultured Armatimonadia bacterium. Lineage (GTDB taxonomy): Bacteria > Armatimonadota > Zipacnadia > Zipacnadales > JABUFB01 > CAYRFY01. The sequence continues at coordinate 682 of CAYRFY010000850.1, forward strand.
ATCAAGACCGCCGTATTGTGAAGGGCGTTCCCCTCGATCTCCGCGAGCCCCGCGACCACCCAAATCCCGTGTTGAGCGGCAACGGCGCCGAGACGCTCCGTATCCGGGCCCGGTATGGTCTTGGCCACTGCGCCCGGTCCGGTGCCTGTGCCGACGTGCAGAATCGCCTCGCTCAGGCAGACGATGTCCAGCCCCAACCGTCCCGCGGCGGCAACCTGCTCGCACCACAGCTCCATGTTCCGCTCCGGAGTGCTCTGTGAGGGCCGCTGGTACACCGTACCGACCTTGACCTTCCGCGGCGCCGGTGACTCGGTGGCAGACAGGCTCACGCGGCGCCACAGGACACTGCCTCCTCGGGGCCAACGCACCTCCAGCGTCAGCCGCACTCGGTCGGCGCTATCAGGAGCGATGAGCACATCATCAAAGCGCGCCGCGGAGCCGTCCATCACCGGCCCACGCGCCAGCATGCCCGCCGGATGGCAGGGGGCATCTCCCGAGAGCCACTGCAGACGGATGGTGACCGCCTGAGACGGGAAGGCGATCTCCCTCAGATCGGCCAGCGCCCCCAGGTGGTACGCGCGCCCGCCTTCAATGCCCTCGATGAGCTGCTCGGCCCCGCCAACGGCGTAGGGCCTCCCTGGAGCCTCCACCAGCAGTCCGTCCGCAACGGGTCGGAGGGTGCACCGCGCCTGCTCCCACTCTGGGAGCCACGGTTGCCACGCTGGGGGGAAGCCTTCGGCCTTATCGAGGGCGAGGGACCCATTGGCCACGAGTTCGTCGCCACCATCTCCTCGCTGCGGCGTGCAGGTAGCCAGCAGCAAGACGAGGAAGCAAAGCGCTGCAGTAAGTAACATGGCAGGGCTCCGAGGTCAAAGGAATCGCCACCGGTGAGAGGTTCGTCAGAGCCTCCGGCGATCCCTGCGCCCGGCCGGGCGGCAGTTGAGCAGCCCGGGGCCCGCACCGATGGGAGAGCATAACCATGAGATACCGCCGTCTTGGCCGCACCGACCTACAGGTCTCCGAGCTGAGCTACGGTGCGGCCCGCGGGGCCAGCGAGGACCCGCAGCGGTTCATCAGCACCGTCCGCGCCTGCATCGACAGGGGCATCAACTTCATCGACACCGCCACCAACTATGATGACGGAGAGAGCGAGCGCGTCCTGGGCCAGGCACTTGAAGGCTACGACGAGGTCCTCGTCGAGACCAAGTACCGGCCGTATGACAGCTATGCCGGCGATGCCAATTACACCGGCTCGGCCGAAGCCCTGACCGCATCGGCCGAGGAGAGCCTGCGCCGCCTGCGCCGCGACCGGCTGGACGTACTCCTGGGCCACGGCATCCGCACCCTCGAGACGCTGGACAGGTTCATGAACGACGGCTGTTACGAGGCGATGCTGAAGCTCCGCGAGCAGGGTAAGGTGCGCTTCATCGGCATCAGCGAGCTCTCCGAAGCCGACGGCACCCACGAGGTTCTCAAGCAGGCCCTGCCCACCGGGGCCTTCGATGTGGTGATGCTGACAGTGAACTTCCTACTGCAAACCGCCACCGAGGAGGTCATCGGGCTGTGCCGCAAGCACGACGTGGGCACGGTGGTTATGATGCCCCTGAACCAGTCCTCGGGCCACAGCGGCCTGACGAGCCTCCCGGCGGCCCTGGAACTGATCGCGCGCTACATCCAGGCCGGGCAGCTCCCGGACGAGCCGCCCTACAATCAGCCCGACATACTGGACTTCCTGCAGCCCTACTCCGTTCCCGCGGCGGCCATTCGCTATGTGCTCGCCCAGGACATCACCACGTGTTGCGTGGGCATGCGGACCCAGCAGCGACTGGAGGAGAACCTCCGCGCCATTGACCCACCGTACCTGGATGAAGCCAGGCTCAGCAGGCTACGGGAGTTGTTCGGGAGAATCCGGTGGCAGTCGTTCTGAGCGGGGCGCCGGCGCCCGTGTCGCTTTTGGGACCGCGAGGCACTGCTCAGATACACCTCCACACCATCGGCGAGATGATGCGGCGTCAGGGGTTATGTGGCAGGGGGGGCCTGTCGGCCGGCGAAAGCCGGGTATGTGTTTGGCGCCGCCCGCCGCCGGACTGCGCTGAACACATACCGGACCCAAGTCCGAGCCTGGGAAGCGGTCCCGCCCGGCGGGACCGCCACACGGCCCTTCGGGCCTGACAGCGACGGCG
>CAYRFY010000851.1:0-2862 GCA_964423635.1 uncultured Armatimonadia bacterium
ACGGCGGCGCGGTACAGGCCCGCGCCCTACAGAACGGCGGTGCCGTTCACCCCCCCTCCTCCCGTCGCCCGCGGTGTCTGCGGGCGTAAGGGAGAGGGGGGCAGGGGGGTGAGGCGGCCGTTGGCCGTTGCCGTCCCACACCACTCGCCACAGGAGGCCTTCTCATGCTCATCGACGCCTGGGTCATCCTCGCCATGGCCGCTCTTGCCCTGTCCGTGCTCACCGGCGACGGCGCCGCGCAGTCCATTCGCCTGCACCGCAGGCTCGGCCAGGGCTGGCGATTCCATCGCGGCGATGCGCCGGGCGCTCAAGCCCCGGAGTTCGATGACACCTCCTGGCGCACGGTGGACCTTCCCCACGACTGGAGCATTGAGGACCTCCCGCCGTTGGAGGCCGGAGCCACCGAGGTGAGCTTCAGCGAAGATGCCCCCACCTCCCCCCGTGTCCGCAGTGGGCCCTTTGACTCCAGCAGCGTCGGCGGAGGAGCCGTGGGCTACACGGTGGGGGGCGTCGGCTGGTACCGGAAGACCTTCGTCGTCCCGGAGAGCTTCAGCGGCCGACGGCTCTTCGTGCTCTTCGAGGGCGTCTACATGTGCGCCGAGGTATGGATCAACGGCATCGCCGTGGGGAGCCACGCATACGGCTACACCTCCTTCGATCTGGATCTGACACATCACGTCCGGCACGGAGAGCCCAATGCGCTGGCCGTGCGTGTGGACACTTCGGGCAAGACGAGTCGCTGGTACGCCGGCTCGGGGATCTACCGGCATGTCTGGCTGACGGCCACCGGTCCGGTCCATGTGGCGCAGTGGGGTATCGCCGTGAGCACGCCTGAAGCCCGCGCAGAGGACGCCCTGGTGCGGGTGCAGACCACCCTGTGCAATACCGGGCTGGCCGCCGTCAAGGCGGCGATCTCCCACCACGTGCTGGACGGCCACGGCGAGGCGGTCGCCCACGGCGAAACGGAGGCGGCACTACAGCCGGAAGCGAGAGCGACCGTCCCGTTGGAGCTGCAGGTGGATTCACCGGCGCTGTGGTCGCCGGACACGCCGACGCTCTACCGTCTGCTGACCCGCATCCACGTTGGCGGCGAGGTGGTGGATGAGATCGAGACCCCCTTCGGCATTCGGAGCTTCACGATGAATGCCGAGGGCGGGCTGGTCCTCAACGGCCGGCCGATGAAGCTCCGCGGCGGCTGCGTACACCACGACAACGGCCCTCTGGGCGCCTGTGCCTATGACCGGGCCGAGGAGCGCCGCGTTGAGCTTCTGAAGGCCGCCGGGTTCAATGCCATCCGCACCGCCCATAACCCGCCCTCCCCGGCGTTTCTCGACGCCTGCGACCGTCTGGGCATGTTGGTTCTCGATGAGGCCTTCGACTGCTGGCAACTGGGGAAAAACCCCGAGGATTACCACCGGTTCTTCGACGAAAACTGGCGAGATGACCTGGCCTCGATGGTGTTTCGCGACCACAACCACCCCTGCATCTTCGCCTGGAGCATCGGCAATGAGGTGACCGAACAGGTGAATGCCGAGGCCGAGGGCGCCGATTTGGCGGGCGAACTGGCGACCACCGTCCGGGAGCTGGACCCCACGCGCCCGGTGGCCATCGGAGCCCACCCGGGCACGGACCCGTGGGAGAAGCTGGACCCGCTGTTTGCCCACCTGGACCTGTGCGGGTACAACTACAAGTGGGAGCGCTATGCCCCCGACCACCGGAGGGTGCCGACTCGCGTGATCGCGGGCACCGAGTCCTTCCCCAATCAGTGCTTCGACTCATGGATGGCGACCGTCGATGCGCCCTATGTCATCGGCGACTTCGTCTGGACCTGTTTCGACTATCTGGGAGAAGTCGCCCTGGGGCATACCCACTACGAGGGCGACCCCAACCAGTATGCCGCATGGCCGTGGACCGCGGCCAATTGCGGCGATCTGGACATCTGCGGCTTCCGGCGGCCGCAGTCATACTATCGGGAGATCGCCTTCGGGGTGCCCAACCGGATCGCGTGCTTCGTGGCCACCCCGGTCCCCGAGGGGCGGCAGGAGGTGGTCTACGGCTGGGGCTGGCCCAATGAGTGGCCCTCGTGGACGTGGCCCGGATCCGAGGGTCAGCCGCTGAGCGCGCGCGTCTACTCCTCCTGCCCGCGGGTGCGCCTCCTGCTCAACGGCCGGGACCTGGGGGAGAAGGACACAGGGCGCGAGACGCGGTTCACCGCCACCTGGGAGGTCCCCTACGAGCCCGGCAGATTGGCGGCGATCGGCCTCGACGAGAGCGGAGACGAAGTGGCCCAGTGGGCGCTGCGCACCGCCGGGCCGCCGAGAGCGGTGGCCCTGATCCCCGACCGGACGGCCCTCCGGGCCGACGGACAGGACCTCGCCTTCGTCACGGTCAAGCTGCTGGACAAAGACGGCATGCTGAACCCCAACGCCGACGACCCGATCCGCTTCGGCCTCGAGGGGCCGGGGAGTATCCTCGCGGTGGGCAGCAGTGACCCCCGCAGCGTCGAGAGCTTCCAGCAGCCCCGGAGGAGAGCCTGGCGCGGTCGGGCTCTGGTGATCGTCAAGGCTGGGGAACGGCCGGGAGTGCTGAAGCTGCGGGCGGAGGCAAAGGGTCTGGAAGCGGGCGAGACGGCGATCGTGGTGGGCCGATAGGGCCGACGGCCGGGCCGGGCGTGCGGGCGACGCTTCGCGTCGCATCGGCTGCACACGAGGCCCTTCAGACGGCGAAAGGCAAACGGCGGGCGGACAACGGCAGACGGCTGCGGGCTTGGAAGCCCGCGGGCACGGTGGGTCTCGCCGGGGTGTACCTACGGCCTGGAGGGTGCCCGGCGAACGGCCGAGTCCAGACGACAGACGGACAACG
>CAYRFY010000852.1:0-2856 GCA_964423635.1 uncultured Armatimonadia bacterium
AGGTCGGGCTTCCCAGCCCGACTCCGTGCCGTTCGCCGTTCGCGTAGGTCGGGCTTCCCAGCCCGACTCCGTGCCGTTCGCCGTTCGCGTAGGTCGGGCTTCCCAGCCCGACTCCGTGCCGTTCGCCGTTCGCGTAGGTCGGGCTCTCCAGCCGGCCTCGGCGAGCCCGCTCAGCGGGGTCACCGTCCGGCCGTGGCACCGGCCCGCGGCGAACGCCCGCTAGAAGTTCGCCGGCACCCTGGTGAGGAACTTGGCGTGCCCATCCAGCCACAGGCAGTTCCTCGAGAACTCGTCGTCCTTGGACCCGTGCCACGAGTTCTCGGCGTCTGTCAGGTACGGCGTGTCCGTGAGGTCCACGCCGAAGAAGTTGGGCTCATCCATGAACTGACCGTCGAACAGGGGCAGCCAGGCGTAGCTGCTGCCCTCGTCCTTGTAATACTGCTGGTCGCTGGGGCAGCGGAAGATCTCCCGGTTGCGGGCGTACGGGCTGAGCACATCGGTGATGATGGGCTTGCTGGGATCCTCGCTGAACTTCGGGGTGATGTAGGGCAAGATCCCGTCGGTATCGGAGCAGTACATATTCATCGCCAGGCCGATCTGGCGCAGGTTCGAGATGCACTTGGTCTTGCGGGCCTGCGCCCGTGCCCGGGCAAAAACCGGGAACAAGATCGCGGCCAAGATCGCGATGATCGCGATGACTACCAGGAGTTCGATGAGTGTGAAGGCTCGGCGCTTTCGTGTCACTGTGGTGTTCTCCTACCAACCGAATGATTTGAGTGCATCCATCAGCGGGTACAGCTCGGCCCGCTGCTGGGTGGGCATGGCCACATAGCCGGCGACGATCACACCCAGGAAGGGTTGGACCTGGCTGCGCAGTTGCTGCTGCGTGTCGGGCGCAAGCCGGTGAGTGATCCCGGCGAACCGCCGGACTAGGGCCGCTCCGCGCTGCACGTGCTCCCTGCGCTCCTGTGGCGAGAGCTCGGAGAAGTTCCGCACCGCGTCCTGCATCCCTGAGAGCATGAGCTGCTTGATCTCGTCCGTGGCCGGTACCGTGCCCTCCTGCTGGCCCTCTTGCACCCCACTGAGACCCTCGCGGAACATCTTGTCCAGCTCCTCGTCGGACATCTCCTCAAGCCGCTGCAGGGGCACCTCGGGGTCGATGACCTTGAGCACGTACCCCCGGACCACCTTGGCCTCGACCGCCGTGGCCATCCCCTCCATGACCTCCGACAGCTTCTTTGCATCTGCCGAATAGGTGATCTCGCTCTCCGAGAAGGCATCGGTCGCCGCCATCGCGACACCCGTCTTCTCCCACAGGTACTCCAGGGTCTCGTCCAGGTTCGCCTCCTCCAGGGAGATGTTCAACTCCGGGTCGGACTTGATCTCCGGAGCCAGGTCGCCGGCCACGGCCTCCTCCTCCCGACAGAGGATGTACCCCGGCTCCGGAACGACCATCATCGTGGCACAGGCCGCGGCCAGAGCCCGCGTGCGAGACACCCGCGTGTGGCGGTAATACTTGCGCTCCAGAACCTTGTCGTCGAGACAGACGACGGTCAACTCCAGCCGCTCGGAAAGCTCCTCCAGCACCTCACCGAACGGCACCCCGGTGTAGGCCAGATCGATGATGGAGTCATCGGGCTTGGCCTTGACGCGATCCACCGTCTCGTCGGCCTCGGTCGTAGTTGCCTCCTCGGGGGCCGCCGGAAGCACCGTCACGCTCACTCCCTCCGGCGGAGCAGCGGGGCTGTCGTCTTCCGCCGCAAGCGCCAGCATCGGCAGGCAAAGCAATAACAGAACCAGGATGCAGCTCGTGGCTGCGGTGTGACGCAGACTCATCAGTACCACCTCAGACAGGAATGGATGGCCCTCTGGGGGCCGGGCGACGGCACGGGCGGCAGCAGGCGCACACGCTCCCCACATTCATTGAACACTCTTCGGGTCCAGAGGTTGCGCAGATTTGCATCAGCCCGCAAGATTCGGCGGCCGGCCCGCGACGAGATGGACGCCCGCCTACCCTATCGGGCCACGAATGTGCCGGTTCCGGTCAGGTTTGGTCTGCCTCCAGATGTGGACTGACCGCACCGCGGCCCACGCGGCGAAAACGGCATGCGGATGGGGAACAGGCGATGATGTACTCGCCGGTCTGCGTTCAGGCGCAGGGAGCCGGCCGGTCGCCGCCCATGGCTAGACGGGTCCGCCCCGAGATTCCTCAAGCGGCGCCGCGAGGGCCTCGGAGTCAGCAGCACACGCCCCCGGCGGCTCATTGATCCCCGCCGCCGCACAGTCGCCGCCGCTCCTGCTTGCCACAAGATACAGCCCGGCCGTCGCCGCCGCCACGGCCAGGCAACCGTAGGCCGCGATGGCAATCGCCACATGCACGTGGAGCCAGAACTTGCTCTGCAAAGCAGGCATCAGCGGCTGTACGCTCTTGTCCGGGAACCACAGGTACGCGTACATGCACACCAGCAGAGCAATGGGAAGAGCGAACAAGCCCACCAGCCGGTAGCCCCGCAGCCGCTCGAGAACGATATAGCACAGGATGATGGCCCAGACGAACCACAATGAGAACTCGTAGCCCGTGGCGAAAGTCAGCCTTCCCGCGGTGATGGTGCGCGTGAGCAACGCCGTTGTCTGAAGAGCAAACCCGGCCCAGGTGGCCGCGACCCCGATCGCTCCGGCCCGCCGCAGTCCCGCCGGCCCCGCTCCGAGGTGCGCCAGAGCTGAGACCAAGTACAGCACCAGGAATGCCTTGGTCAGCCCCGCCTCCAGCGGAGGCAGCCCCCCCCAGCCGCCCAGAGACCGGGACACGTCCGGCTCCGGGCTCCCATAGGAATGATAGCTGTGGGGCATCAGGTT
>CAYRFY010000853.1:0-2850 GCA_964423635.1 uncultured Armatimonadia bacterium
TACTCGCCGATACGACCGGCGAGACGGGAGGAGGGGGGAGAACGGCCTTGGCGCCGGCGTTTCGGGCGCGCTTGCGGCCAAATGTGGCTCCGGTGCGTTCATGCATAATGTGAGTGGAAAGCCCGATCCCGCAGGGCGGGACGGTGGCCAACGGCTTGGTTGCGGCCCCGGGACTTGCTCCAAACGTCGGGAAGTGCGCCCCTATGGCCATCTAGCCGGCGAGCACCTCGGCGAGCTTCTCGCCGTAGGCGATGGAGGACTCCACCGAGGTGCCGGTGACGAAGGGCCAGTCGAAGGCGACCATCGGCTTCTCGCGGTTGGCCGAGGCGTCGGCGACACACTTGCCCTTGGGGCCCACGGCGTCGGTGACGAGGTCCTGCAGGGGGTACAGGAAGCCCGGGGTCACGACATCGGTGCCCTCATTGCCCGGCTCGGGCTCCCACAGTTCGTAGGTGAGGTCGAAGTCGAAATCCCATGCCCGCGGATGGGCGGTGATCGTCTTGCAGCAGATCACGCTCTTGTAGTCGTTCTGAGTGTCACGGGTGAAGACCAGAGCGGCCACCGAGTAGCACAGGGCGCCGATGAGCTTGTCGGCGTGGAAGGCGTCCAGGATCAGCCGGTGCAGGGCGGGATTGCCTCCCATGTCCAGCATGGCGCCAAGCCCCCCGGTGAGGACCAGAGCATCGTAGTCGGCCATGTTGGCGTCGGCGAACTTGATCGGGTCGGCCCACTCGTCGCCCTTGGCCAGTTCCTTGATGCGGGCGCAGACGTCGGGCGGGTTCACCTGATAGTGCTGAATCGGGTCATTGAAGGTGGGGTCGACGCTGATAGCCAGGGGAAGTGGCTTGATGCCCCGGTGGGTACAGAGGGTCAGATCGTGACCGGCCTTGTTCAGGATGTCCCAGGGTGCCTGCAACTCCTCGCCCCACACACCATAGTTGGTCGCCGCGACGAGAATCTTCTTGGCCATGCGTCTGTGCCTCCCTTGGGGGTGGAGGGGCTCATTCGCCCCTCGATACGTGTTTTGCTCTGGCGATGGAACGGCCGGCGGCGGTGCCTGACGAGACGGGAGCGGCCGCCGCCGCGATCTGTCCTTCTCCCGTGCAGTCGGCGCCCGGTTGCGCTCTCAGACTCGTCCCATCGCGAAGGGCGGGTAGACCTCCGCCTCCACGGGGACCGTGATGAGCGTCGGGCCATCGGCGGCCAGGGCCCTTGCGAACACCTCCGGGAACTGGTCGAGGTTCTCCACCCGGTAGCCTTCGGCACCGCAGGCCCTTGCATAGGCGACGAAGTCCAGGTTGTGGAACTGCATGTACGCCTGATCGCCGTACATGTTGACCATGAACTCTTTGATGATATTGAACTCGTTGTTCTCGAAGATCACCCAGACCACGGGGATCTGGTACTCCACGGCGGTGAGCAGCTCGAAGCCGGCCATGAGGTAGCCGCCGTCCCCACAGCCGCAGACCACATGCTTGTCGGGGTTGGCGCACTTGACACCGATGGCGCCGTTGACGTGACTGGCCATGGGTCCGAAGCTGCCGGGGTTTTGGTACCGCTGGTTCTGGTTGAGTTCCAGGTGGCAGTTGAGCCACAGCATGTGGGCGCCGGCGTCGCCCATGACGATCGTGTCCGGCGGCAGGTTGGCAGACATAGCCCGCACCAAGGCGGCGGGGTGCACGCGGCCGGAGGTAGGCTCCAGAGGGTGGTCGTAGAACTTGTCCCGCGCCACCGTCCTGGGCGTCACGGGGCCCACTCTCTCGCCCAGCGCCTCCGTCAGGGCGACAATGGCCGGCAAAGCGTCGCTGACCAGGCCCAGATCAGGCTCATAGACCTTGCCGATCTCGTGCGGGTCGATGTTGATGTGCAGGAGCTGCTTTCGGGAGTACAGGTCGGGGTTGAAGGCGAAGGTGGCGTTCTGCGCAAAGGAATTGCCGATCGCCAGCACCATGTCTGCCGCCTCGAAGCAGGCTTTGGCGCCGGGGTCTCCGGCGGTCCCGTACACGCCCAGTGAGAGCGGATGGTTCTCGGGCAAGACGCCCTTGGCGTCCATGGTGGTGATGAACGGCAACTGGAAGCGCTCCACGAGTGTGAGCAATTCGGCCTCGGCATGGCTGCGGATCACGCCGTAGCCGGCGATCAGGACCACGCTCTGGCCCGCCTCGAGCGCGCCGGCGAGGGCGTCGGTCAACTGCGTCACCTGAGCCGGGTCGGGCAGGACGGGCGGGATGCTGATGCGGACCTCGCGGAAGTTGTCCACCTCGGCGACGGTGATGTCCTTGGGCACATGGATGTGCACCGGACCGGGGCGCCCCTCGAAGGCGGTGGTGATGGCATCCTGGAGAATGTCGCAGGCCTGGCCACCCTCCTCGATGATGTAGGACTTCTTGGTGGTGGCTGAGAACATCGCGTGTGAGTCGGGGGTGCGGCTCAGTCCGGTGGACTCGTTGAGCGCGCCCTTCCCGCGCTGGCTCATGGAGGTGTAGCCGGTGATTCCCAGAATCGGCAGAGAGTCGGAGAGCGCCACGGCCATTCCGGAGAAGAGGTTGAAGGCGCCGGGGCCTCCGGTGGCAAAGCAGACGCCCAGCTTGGCGGAGAACATGGCATAGCCGCATGCCATGAATGAGGCGCCCTGCTCGTTGCGGACGATGACGGTCTTGATGTGCTCTGAGTCCCTTAGGGCCAAGAGCATGGACGCATTGACCTGCCCCGACCCTCCGAACACGTGGTCCACGCCAACCAACTCCAGCGTCCTCACGATGCTCTCGTTGACGTCCATCTGTTCCCCCCTATCAAGTGGCGCCCTGCGGGCGTGAGGCCGGTCCGCGGGTGGCGAGCTTCCTGGCCGGC
>CAYRFY010000854.1:0-2830 GCA_964423635.1 uncultured Armatimonadia bacterium
GGAGCTGCTGGAGGAGACCGAGGAGTACCGCCACTCCGACTTCGGGATCCTTCACGTCTGCGTCACCGGCGCCGACCAGCTCAACTACCCCTCCGATCTGGGCTGCATGCTGGGCGTCAGGGACGGCGAGCCCATCGCCACCTTCCCCCGCCCCGGTGACCGCACCTACACCGAGGCGGTGCTACAGATGGCCCGGACCGGCGTCAATCCCACCCAGGTCCTCATCGAGGGCGGCAAGGCCGTGGGGATGACCGTGCATGTGAGCATCCGCCCCGGGGCCTGGGAGCACGGGGCTCCGATGGAGGAGTTCTTCACCAGCCCCTTCTATCAGGACCATCCCGAGTGGCGCTGCGTAGACCGCGACGGCACGCCGGTGGCGCGCATGAGCTTCGCCGTTCCCCAGGTGCGTCGCCACCTTGTGGACGTCCTCCGGGAGGCCGTGGGCTTCGGCGCCGATGGCGCCAACATCATCTACGTCCGCGGCGTGCCCTACGTGCTGTGGGAGGAACCCTTCTGCAGGTTGTTTGCCGAAAAGTACGGCGAGGACGCCCGCCAGGTGCCGGAGACCGACCCGCGCCTGACCGAGCTCCGCGTCGAGATCATGACCGGGTTCATGGCCGAGGTCCGGCAGATGCTGGATGAGGAGGCCGCCCGCCGTGGCGACGGCAAGCGTCTGGGCCTCAGCGCCTTCGTCCTCGCCAATGAGGCCGACAATCTCAAGTACGGCATCGATGTGCGCGGCTGGGTCGCTCAGGGGCTGCTGGATGACATTTCCCCCTATGTCCGGGCCGGAGGCGGCACCGCCAAAGACTATGACCTGGACTTCTTCGCCGAGGCCTGCAAGGAAAGCGGCGTTCCGTGGCGGCCGACCCTCATCGCCTGGCAGGCTCCCACGCCCCGCGAGATGGCTCAGTTTGCCCTCCGCTGCTACGAGGCCGGAGCCGCCGGCATCACCTTCTGGGACGGCAATTCGCTGACGACCTCCACCCCCAGGTGGGCGGTGGTCTCGCGTCTGGGGCACCTGGAACAAACCCGGAACGTCGCCGAGCAGGGCGAGCCGTCCAGCAGCACGCTGCGCATCCATCGCATGGGCGAGTTCGTCATGGACGGGCGCTACGGCGTGATGTGGGGGTACTAGACGGCAGGGGACAGGTGACAGGAAACAGGTGACAGGAACGGCGACGGCGGTGGCAACGGCGGTGGCAACGGCGGGAACGGCGGGAACGGCGGGAACGGCGGGAACGGCGACGGCCACCGTCCGCCGTTCGTGGGGCGGGCTTTCCAGCCCGACGCCGTTCGTCGTTGGCCGTGTCGTCACCGTCTGCCCCGAAGGGGCTAGGCATACTAGCCACGGGTGGAACCCGTGGACAACGACGCGCCCCCCTCCTTCCGCCTCTCCGCGCGGCCTGCGGGATCCGCGAGATCGCCGTGAGGGGCGGGAAGGCAGGAAGGGCGCCGTCCCCATCGCACTAAGCTGGAGAAGGCTATATGGAACCACAGGAAGCAGCCGTTGTCTGTCGCCGCATTGTCGACAGTATCCAGCAGGTGATCGTGGGGAAGGCTCCCCAGGTGGAGAGGACCATCTGCGCCCTCCTCGCCGGGGGGCACGTACTGCTGGAGGACGTGCCGGGTGTGGGGAAGACCATGCTCGCCCGCTCGGTGGCGCTGAGCATCGGCGGCGAGTTCCAGCGGATCCAGTTCACACCGGATCTACTGCCCACCGACGTGACCGGGGTCACCATTTTCGACCAGCGCACTCAGGAGTTCCAGTTCCGCAAGGGCCCCATCTTCGCCGGTGTGGTCCTGGCCGACGAGATCAACCGTGCCAGCCCCCGAACTCAGTCGGCCCTGCTGGAGGCCATGGACGAGGGCCAGGTTACCCAGGACGGCGTCACCTATCCCTTGCCCCCGGTGTTCATGGTCATCGCCACCGAAAACCCCATCGAGTACGAGGGCGTTTATCCCCTGCCCGAGTCTCAACTGGACCGCTTCTTGCTCCGTCAGGACCTGGGCTATCCGGCGCGGGAGGACGAGAAGACGGTCGTACAGCGCCAGCTTATGTCCCACCCTGTGGAGCAGTTGCAGCCGGTGACCACCAGTGAGGAGCTGCTCGCCGCCCGTCAGACCGCCCGACGCTGTCACGTGGCCGACAGCGTGTACGATTACGTGCTGGACATCGTCCAGGCCACCCGCGATTCCGCGAATCTGCGCCTGGGTGCCAGCCCCCGGGGCACTCTGGCACTAGTACGCTGTGCCCAGGCGCTGGCCACCATGCGGGGGCGCGACTTCGTGTCTCCCGATGAGGTCAAGATGCTTGCTCCGGACATCCTCGGCCACCGCGTGATTCTGCGCCCGGAGGCGCGCATGAGCGGCCAAGGTGCCGGTGATGTGGTCCGCGAGATCCTGGAGCGCACGCCGGTGAGGGCCTGAGGCAAAGCGAGCTTCTGGACGGAGGGCCTGCGGTTACGCCGTCACCACCGTCGCCGTTGCCGCCGCCGTGCACCCCTCGCCTGAGCAGTTCCCGTAGGGCGGGACGAAGGAGAGGGCCGGGGGGTGGTACGCCGTCACCGCCGTCGCCGTTGTCGCCGTCGTGCACCCCTCGCCTGAGCAGTTCCCGCAGGGCGGGACGAAGGAGAGGGCCGGGGGTGAGGCGTCATCAGTGCCGCAGCCGTTACCGCTCCCGCCCTGCGGGACCGTTGCCGCCGCAGCTCCCGCCCTGCGGGACCGTAGCCGTTGACGCCGTAGCCGTTGACTGGCGACTCGCCGACTCTCCTTCCGTGGCGCACTGCGCCACGCCACGAGCCTACTTGTCGGCCAGGTTCATCAGGTA
>CAYRFY010000855.1:0-2822 GCA_964423635.1 uncultured Armatimonadia bacterium
CCAGCGGCCCGCAGGGAGCGGCGCCGTTGCCGTTTGCCCGGCGGTTCTCCCCCCTTCCGCCACGTCGGGCCCGCTGGGTCCCGTGGCGACCTCTCCCTGACGGCCGCCTACCCCTCCGGCGCCCTCAGCTCCAGCGTCTTGTCCACTGTCGTTCCGGAAGCCACGTCCCTGGCCACGAGGCGCCATGTCCCCGGTGTGTCATTGAGCGCGAAGGGGATGCTCGCCTGCCCTTTGCCCCCGGGGCATTCCACATTCTGCGAATACTGCCGGTGCGGCCGGTCACTGCCCGGGGCGTAGACAGCAAGATGCACCACATGGAACTTGGCCTCCCCGGGATCGACCTGCACGGCCACCTCAACCGGCACCGTACCACCGGCTGCGGCGGCCGCGGGGACGGTGGCCTCAACCGCCGCCACCTCGTACGACAGCAGGGCATACAGCCGCGGGGTGCCGCGGGAGATCTGAGTGGTCCAGGTGTCCGTCCAGCCGTCGCCGATCTGCTTTCCCTCCCGCACATCGTAGACAATGGCCATCTCCGGCAAGGTGACGGTGATGTCCTGAGTGGGAAGGCCACGCACCAGGATGTCCTGCTCCAGGCACAGGTACTGGACACCCTCATCCACAAACAGAGACTGCTTGATGCACTCGGCGTCTCCCAGGTCGGCGTAGGGTGCGACCCCGCCGGCCTCCAGCAGCCCCTTGAGCAGGCCGCGCACGAAGTCTCCCTCCGCCTGTTGCCGCACTTCATTGAACAGGATGAACGGCACGTTCAGCGTCACGGCCATGCCGCGGCCGACCTGGTTGGTGATCAGCACCGGGGCCTCACCCGCTGCGCCCATCGCGGTGCCCGACGTCGTGCGCAGCCCCGGGTCCAGCGCACTCGTCTTGAGGGTCGTGCCCTCCCAGGTGATCTCCACCGCCCTGGTGGGAGCCGCGAAGCCTTCCGGCCCCGCCGGACCTGCCACGCCGAACAGGTCGTCCAGGGCGCGCCTGGGCAGGATCATTCCATTTCCACTGAGGATGCCCGCACGGCCGTCGGCGACGACGGTGCCGCCGGCCTCCACGAAGCCCCGGATCGCCTCGCTCTGCTTCTCCGAAAGGCAGGTGGCCAGCGGCAGAAACAGGACCTTGTAGCCCTCCAGACAGGACGGGTCCTGCTCGAGCTGCGCCGCGCCGATGTGCCGATAGCCCACGCCCACGTCGTGCAGCGCATTGAGCAGACCCTTGTGGTTGCTGAGCCACTGGGTGAACACGGAGCCCTCCGCCAGCCTGCCTGCCAGGCGAGAGGCGAACAGGTCGGTCTGCGAGTAGAGAATGGCGACGCGAGAGGTGTCACGCCTGGCGTGCACCAGGGCCTTGCCCGGCCCCGAGCGGATCTCGGCGGCGGCGTCGAAGAACCAGCGGCCCATGTTGGAGACCGAGAGGTCCGGGTTGAAGGGGATGTAGTCGCAGCCCCACGAGGTCCACCACCACGCGGAATTGTGGCCCTTGAACAGGTTGTGCCAGCAGATGGCGGTGAAGCCGTCCTCGCGGTCGGCCACGCTATTGCCCCACTCGCCCGTGAGCGCATCGTCTCGTTTCAGCGAGCTGACAAACTCGCCCTGGGGGAAGTCGATGGTGTAGACCTGGTTGAGTTCCAGGTTCCGGGTGAGCTTCTCGAAGTCGTAACCCGCCTGCCAGTGGTAGCCCAGGAAACCGTCCCAGCCCACCTTGGCCCCCGGGTCCTCGGCCCGGATCACGTCGGCGAACAACTCGTGGCAGTCGGCGAAGGCCGTGTCCATGAAGATGCGGTGATCGAACCAGGCCGCGTAGCTGCGCTCCTGCTGCACGGCCTCCTCGATCCACATGGGCTCGGTAATGTCCGCGAAGCCCTCGTAGTCGCTGTCCCAGGCCGCATTGAGCGCCTCGATGCTCTGATAGCGGTCCTGCAGCCACTCTCGGAAGTGCACCATCGTCTCCGGAGAGCCATCCACCTCGGTGCGGCCGCGGGAGAGGTAGTTCTCATCGCCCAGGGTGTAGGCCGCCGGCCGATACGGCGCCGCCTGCCGCGAGCAGACCTGCATCGAGGCCCGCTCGCGCTCGATGAACGCCGGATCGAACGGTCCGGGGGTCAGCGTGTGGTCGGAGTTTTCATCCAGGGCGATGCGCGACACGTACGGCACCAGCCTCTGGCCCGAGGCCGAGGCCACGGCGTACTCCCTCGCCGCCCCTACGTCGGTGTAGCCCCGCATGTGGCACAGGTCCATCATCTCCGAGCCCAGCTCGTAGCACAGGCGATTCTCGGCCCGCACCACCGGCTCGCCGCCGGGATAGGACCACATCAACACGGTGAAGTCGTCATAGGGGTAGGGAATCGGGATGGTGAAGGGTTGTCTGTAGACGCCGACCACCCTGTCGCCGCAGGCGACGCGGATATCCAGGCGGTGGGAGACGGTAACGGGGCGCGGCAGCGAGAGTTCCGCCCTGCCAAAGAAGCCCTCCTCGCCCGGCTCCCCCGGTGTCGTGGCCCGGGCCAGGACGCGGCCGAAGCAATCGCTGACCTCCCAGCGGAACTCCGGCAACTGGCTTTCCACGCCCGGCAGGAGCCTGGCCTCACACGCGAGCGTCCCGCCCTGAGCCAGGTCCACGCGCGGCACCGCCACCTCGTGTACTCTCACCGAGGGCGCCAGCGTCACCTCCGCGAGGCGCCGGGCCGGTGTGGTGTCCAGCACGGTGCCGCCGTAGCCCACGCAGGCGCCGTCCTGGTCGCGCAGCGCCACGTCCACGAAGTACCTGCGCCCCGCCGGCAGCGGCGGCAGCGCGATCTTGGCCCCCCCCGGTGC
>CAYRFY010000856.1:0-2803 GCA_964423635.1 uncultured Armatimonadia bacterium
ACCGAGACCAGACAGAAGGTGATGAAACGGATGGTATTGTCCACCGCGCGGTTGGCCCGCATGGCCGACCACAGCCCGGCCGCGATACCCAGGAACATGCCAATGGTTAGCGACGGGATTCCGAGCACGGCGGTGGCCGGGAGACGCTCGAGGATGGCCTGCCGCACATCGCGCTTGTTGGTGAAGGACTGGCCGAAGTCCAGCACGGCCGCCTTCTTCAGGAAGTTCCAGTATTGCACGTGCTTGGGCTGATCCAGACCCCACTGCACCTTCATCGCCTGCTCGGTGGCGGCGTCCCGGTGCTGCCCCATGAGCAGCCGCGCCGGGTCGCCGGGAACGATGAAGAACAGGACGAAGGTGACCGTGAACACCCCCCACAGGATGGGGATGGTGAACAGCAGACGCCGGACGGTGTAGTTCAGGTAAGAGCTCATTGGTCTCTGGCCGCCAGGGGAGCCGTCAAGGCACGGTCGATGATGACGTTCTTGTAGAACCCCAGCCCCAGGGCATTGCGCGGATAGTTGCGGACCCAGGGCTGCTGCAGGACGAGACCCTCGCCCGTGGTGGTGAACAGCCACGGGCAGTCCTCGATGATGATGTCCGCCGCGATCCGGTACAGCTCGGCGCGCCTCGTCTCATCGGGCTCCAGCATGGCCCTATCATACAGCTCGTCGAACTCGGGGTTGGAGTACGAGGAGCTATTGGGCCCGGGCTTCCAGTTCCGGGTCAGAAACAGGGCCAGGAAGTTCTCGGCATCCGGATAGTCGGCGATCCAGCCCAGGCGGAAGAAGCGGGCCTCGTGGCGGTCGATGGATTCCAGGTGCAATGGCCACGGCTGCTGCTTGAGGGTGACCTTGATCCCTATCTTGCGCAGCTCTTCCATCACCACCACGCTGGTGCGGTCCTGCGAGTCGTTGGCGCCGGAGACGTAGAGCTGGATCTCGCCCAGTTTGTCTCCATTGGGATAGCCGGCCTCGGTCAGGAGTTGCTTGGCCTTCTCCAGGCTATAGGCATAGCGCTTGTTCGCCGGGTCGTGACCCGGCAATCCGGGCGGGATGGGCCCATAGGCCGCCCGGCCCAGCCCGCGGTAGATCTTGCTCCGGATCAGCGCCTCGCGGTCGATGGCGTAGTTGAAGGCCTGGCGCAGTGCCTTATTGCCCTTGAAGGGCGGGTTTTGCATGTCAAAACCGTAGTAGAAAGTGGTGAGCGTCGCCGAGGTCACCAGCCTGTAGCGACCGGCGTAGGGCTCTTTGAGGGTCTTGTCCTCATTCATGACCCGCTCCCAGTCCTCATCCGGGACGCCGGCCATGTCCGAATTGCCCTCCTCGAACTCCATGAACGCCGTGTGCGGATCGCGACGGCTGATGAGCCGCACCGCATCCACGTGGGGCAATGTCTCATGCCAGTAGTTGGGGTTGCGCTTGAGGATGATCTCCACATCCGGCTCCCAGCGCTTCAGGACGAAGGGCCCGGTGCCCACCGGACGGCGGAAGAAGCTGTCCTTTCCCGGCGGGTTGGTGGCCGGGCCGTAGGCCTTGACCGCCTCAGGCGCGACCACGAAGAAGTAAGACATCGCCAGGACCTTGAGAAACGGGGCGAACGGCTTCTTGAGGGCAATGGCGAACGTGTGCTCATCCAGCACCTGCAGGCCGGGGAGGCCCTGGCTGTCGGGCCCCAGCCAGGCCTGGGCCTCCTCCCAGAACCTGGGGTGCTTCTCCAAGAACTCCGAGCGCTCCTGGTTGAACTCCGTGGCGCCCACCACGCGGTCGTCAAACAGCCAGAAACCGGTGCTCATCGCCACCGGGTCGCACACCCGGGTGAGGCTGAACTTCACATCCGCGGCCGTCATCTCCCGCCCCTTGCCGTCGGGGAAGCAGGGGTCGTCGCAGAACCGGACGCCGCGGCGCAGGTGGAAGGTGTACAGCTTGCCGTCGGGGGAGATGTCCCAGCTCTCGGCCAGACAGGGCTCGATGGCCAGGGTTTCCTGATTGTAGGCCACCAGGCCCTCGTAGACCTGGTTGCAGATGCCGCTGGAGGCGGTGTCGCCCACCGCCACGGGGTCCAAAGTGCGCACCTGGATAGCATCCGTGGCCAGGCGCAGCGTATTGGGCGGAAGCTCCGGACCTTCGGACCGGCGGGCCAGCGCTCCCACCACGAGGAACATGGCGATGTGGATCAGGACAACGACGATGAAGAAGCGTATGACTCCGGCGTACAGTCGCACAGTCGCCCTCCGGGTCTCCGTGCCGGGCCGGATCACGTCTCGGCCGCGGCCCCAGCGCTCCAGGTCTGACACAGTGTATTCGGCGAAGACGGGGGCGACACCTTCAGGCGAACACCTCCGTGCCCGCGGGTCTCCAGAGCCGCGCGGTCGCACAGTGAGTGCCTATCAACGTACCGGTTGTGCCTCACCTTGCGGTCTTGGAAGACCGCGGGCACGGAGGCTGTTCTGATAGGGTTCTGGTTATTGTCGTGGCCTGAGTGGCCTACCCATCGCCGGAGGGCACAACCCCTGACGGAAACCACCGTGCCCGCGGTCTTCCAAGACCGCACCGTAGGCCACCCACCCCTCGCCAGTGCCCACAACCCCCGACGAACACCTCCGTGCCCGCGGTCTTCCAAGACCGCACGGTGCGCCACCAACCCCTCGCCAGTGCCCACGACCCCGACCGAACACCACCGTGCCCGCGGGTCTCCAGGCCCGCGCGGTCGCACAGTGAGTGCCTATCAACGTACCGGTTGTGCCTCACCTTGCGGTCTTGGAAGACCGCGGGCACGGAGGCTGTTCTGATAGGGTTCTGGT
>CAYRFY010000857.1:0-2796 GCA_964423635.1 uncultured Armatimonadia bacterium
CGTTGGGCACCAGTTGGGTCGATGAGAGCGGGCGCCGGCTATGGCTGGGGCTCAAGGCCGGTCCCGGGGACGAGCTGCTCATCGGCGATGGGTACACCAATTCCCCGCACCGGCTGATGCCCACGGTGATCCTGCGCCGGCGCGCGGGTAGCACCGTGTTCGCCTCGTGCCTCGTGCCGGGCGGCAGTCGGACCGAGGCCGCGTGGCTCGAGGCCGGGGAGGGACTGACGGCCCTGCGTCTCCACACCCCCGGCGGTCCGCGACTGGTGCTCTTCTCGCAGTCCGGCGCGGGCGGGCGCTGCGAAGGTCTCTCGTTCCGCGGGGCTCTGGCCGTTGCCGACGAGGTCGCCGGGGTGGTCTCGGTGGTGGGCGGAGAGCAGGTTCAGTTCGGCGCCCTCCGGGTGCGGGCCCAGAGGCCCTGCAGCCTGCAGGCGGCCCCCCTGGACCACGAGATCCAGGTGCGGATGGGGCTCGAGGACCCCGGGCGCCTGCGCATCGGGGGCCGGTGGAACGTGCAGCGGCGGAATGCGCAGGGGGATTGGGAAGCCGTGCAGAGCCGGGCGCTACGGGCCGACACGGTCTTCGTCGCCGAGCCCCGCGGCCTCTACCGCCTGCGGAAGCCCTAACGACCTATATGGGCTCACTTCTGGACGTTTGGAGCAAGTTTGGGGGGTGAAACCCAAGCCGTTGGCCACCGTCCCGCCCTGCGGGATCGCCGCCCGGCCGTGGCACCGACCTGAGGCGTGCCTACGCACCGTGCTCGTCGGTTTGAGGCGGAGCTTCGCCAGGTCCCTGCCCCGCAATTCAGAGTTCCGAGCCACCGTCAAGCCGCAGGTGAGTCCCGCCGCCTCAACCGGCAGATGCCGGATGGGAACGATGTCGGCGCCGGCCGGCGCTCCGGGGGCACGGTGTTCCGGCCTGCGACATGACAGGCTATCGACCGACGTAATCGCGACAGGAGGGATAGACGTGAGACGCTTCGACAAGAAGGCGTTCGGACTGGTGGTCGTGCTTGTCGCATCCTGTGCCGTCGCCGTGGCCCAGGAGCCCCAGCAGGCGCAGCTTCTGAGATACAAGTGGACCCAGGGCAGCACTTACGTCTGGACGATCACCAGCCAGCAGCAGGGCACGGTGACCCAGGGCGGTACTCCGATGCAGCCGGTGATTGACACGGTGTCCCAGGTCTTTGGGCAGGTCTCGAGTGTGACTCCGGAGGGCTACGGGCAGGTGGCCCTCCGCTTCGGCAAGGTCAGGGCGACCATGTCGATGGGGGGCATGCAGGGGATGGAGACGGTGTTTGACCCGGATGCCGGCACCATGAGCCAGAGCATGGCGGGCCAGGCCCCTCAGCAGCAGCAGCTCCCACAGCAATCCTTGGGAGCGCTGCGGGCGGGGTTCACCGTCACGATGAACGAGCGCGGCGTCACCATGGGGATCACGGGTATCGAGGAATACATGATGGCCCTGAACCAGACAGGCGCGGCGGCGGTGGCCAACATCGCTCTGCTCGACGCTCTGTTCATCCCGTTCCCGGAGAATCCCGTGAACCCCGGGGACACCTGGGACCCGCCGGCGCCTGTGGCACAACCGGCTCCCGCACCCGCTCCCGCACCCGCACCCACACCGGCTCCCGCCGGACCCTTCGGCGCTGCGCCGGCACCTGCCGGCAATGCGTTCGGTGCTCCGGCCCCCGCGACCCCCTTTGGCGCCCCGGCGCCGGCACCTGCCGCCGGTCCCTTCGGCGCTCCGGCGGCGGCGCCCGCGGCCCCCTTCGGCGCTCCGGCGGCGGCGCCCGCGGCTCCGGCCGCTCCCATGGTTCTCCCGGTCAAGTTCCGCTATGACGGCGTCGAGACCGTTGGGGGCCTGCCCTATCACAAGATGTCCATCGCGATGGAGACGGCCGTACCCGATGGTGTCGTACCCATGGGACCCGGGGCCCAGGTGGAGAACAAGGGCGTCAAGCTCACCACCAGCGCCTACCAGTACCGGTCCATGGACAGCGGCATCATCGCCTATGGCCAGGCCACCAACAAGCAACTGGGTACCATGCGCAATACCAGCACCATGCAGGGCCCCGACGGGCAGCAGATGCAGATGGACATGTCGATGACGGATATGACGACCCAGGTGGAGACCAGGCGCGAGAGCTGAGGGGGCGGGCGCATGTCTCGCCCCTGCAACGGCGGTGACCGTTGTAGGGCGCGGGCCTGTGCCGCGCCGAGGAGATCGGCGGGCTGTAGGACGCGGGCCTGTACCGCGCCGAGGGAGGCAGCCAACGATAGCGGCCAACGGCGGCGGCGCACAGGTCATGATGCCGTTGTCGTTGCCGTTGGCCGAGCACCTTTCAGGCCGTGGGCACACGGTGGTGAGAGCCACCGTGCCCGCGGGTCTCCAGGCCCGCCAGCCGTTGTCGTTGGCCCCGTCAGGGGCGTAATCCCGCCTTGCGGGACGGGGGCGTCCAGCCCCCGTCTCGGCGCCACAGAGCGATGCCGAGCCCCGGAGGGGCGACACAATGCCCGCCGCCCGTGCCTCTGCCGCCCCTTCTGTCGGGCCAGACGCCAACGGTACCGGCCAACGGCGGTGACCGTTGTAGGGCGCGGGCCTGTACCGCGCCAAGGGTGGCAGCCAACGACAGCGGCCAACGGCGGCGGCGCACAGGTCGCCGCCCTACATCGACAACGGCGAACGGCGGCGGCCGTTGCGCCGCCCCTCGCCCTGGCCGTCCGCCGTTCGTCGTCGCAGTTCACCCCCCTCCTCCCGTCGCCCGCGGTGTTTGCGGGCGTAAGGGAGAGGGGG
>CAYRFY010000858.1:0-2791 GCA_964423635.1 uncultured Armatimonadia bacterium
GGCGGGGAAGAGGCGGGGAAGAGGCGGGGGAACGGCGGAGGAAGGGCGGAGGAAGGGCGGAGGAACGACGGGGGAACGGCTCATAGACGCGCGAATCGAGGTAGGTGTCCTCCTATGAGATTGCCGCGAGTGGTGGTCGTGCTGGTGGTGTGCATTTTCTGGGCCCTGCCCGGAGGTTGTCAGGTCGCGCCCTTGCAGATCAGCAATTGCGACGACCCCGCGGCCTGGCGCGGTGGGGTGGGGGAGAAGGAGCTGGTCAAGGAGGGCGCAGGGGCCGTGCGCTGGGACCATGGCCAGAGCACCGACCTGCGGCTTCAGAGCACTCCGGCTGAGTGCCCACAACACGCTGTCCTTCTGGCTCTATTCGCCGCAGGCCACGGGCGCCCGGTTCATGCTCATCGTCCCCTCCGAGAACCCCGACACCGAGGGCATGGACTACTACCAGATCGCCATCAACGTCGACTTCGAGGGCTGGAAACAGTTCAGCTTCGGGCTTCGCGACGATGTGGGCACCTCTCGTAAGCCCCGGGGCCTGGACCAGATCGACGGGCTGTACTTCACCGCCTCCGGCTGGGGCAATACGCCGGACCCCGGCACGGTGGTGATCGTCGACGACATCCGGCTCACCTGGGAGGCGGCTCGCTTGGGACCACGGATGACGGATGAAGAGTTCTTCGAGGCCCTGAACCTGGACTACGCCGGCCTGGAGCAGACCCGTGCCGCCGTGGAAGCCGGCAATCTGCAGCAGGCCAAAGAGGCGTTCGTGCAGCACCTGCTCGGCCGCCCCGAGCCCCGGTACTATGTGGGCCCGGCGGACAGGCCTGCGCCCGAGCAGCGGCCGCAGACGCCCAATACGGCGGCGGCGGACAGGGCGCTTGGCAAGGAATACTCCGTCGTCGGGTTCCCCCTCAAGTTCGAGGATGAGATCGACTGGACCGCCAACCCCTCGGAGCCCTTCAACCCCGAGTGGACCTGGCAGTTCGGGCGTCACCACTGGTGGGGCAATCTCGCCAGAGCCTACTGGGACACCGGGGACGAGAAGTACGCGCAGCACTTCGTCTGGGAGATGAGAAGCTGGGTGCAGGACAATCCCATGCCGCGCTCTGTATCCAATTCGGTGGGCTCGCGCTGGCGAACGATCGAGTGCGGCATTCGACTGGCAGGAAGCTGGCCCAATGCCTTCTTCCGGTTTCTGGGCTCCGCGAGCTTCACACCCGACGATGTGGTGATGATGGTCAAGTCCATGGCCGAGCAGGCGGAGTACCTGCACAGTTACCCCACCGGCGGCAACTGGCTGACCATGGAAGCCAACGGCATGGGCCACGTGGGCGTGCTTCTCCCTGAGTTCAAGCGCGCCCAAACCTGGCGCGAAGACGCCGTGGACCGGCTCAACAGGGAGCTGGACATCCAGGTCTATCCCGATGGCCCCCAGAAGGAACTCTCGCCCGGCTACCACTTCGTTGCCCTGGGCAACTTCCTGGGGCTGGCGAGGATCCATCTGCACAATGACCGGCCGCTGCCCCCCAACTACGTCGGGAGCCTCGAGCGCATGTGGGCCATGGGCCTGTGGGCCGCCACTCCGGACCGCAACCTGCCGCATGTCAATGACTCGTGGGACGTCAACGTGCGCGGGCAACTGCGGCAGGCGCTGGATTACTTCCCCGCTCGCGAGGACTTCCGCTGGATAGCCACCGACGGCAAAGAGGGCGCGCCGCCCGATCACACCTCGCACTTCTTCCCCTGGGCCGGCTGGGCCGTGATGCGCAGCGACTGGACCGATGACGCTCGGTACCTGTTCCTCGACGTCGGCCCCTTCGGCCTGGGGCACCAGCACGAGGACAAGCTGGCCTTCGTCCTGCACGCCTACGGCAAGAACCTGGTGCTCGATGTGGGCAGCTACGCCTACGATGTCTCCAAGATGCGCCGCTACGTGGTCGGGCCCCATGCCCACAACATCGTCTTCGTCGACGAGCAGGCCCAGCATCGCGGTGGCCGGCGGGAGACCTACGTCAACGACGAACCCCAGGACACCCCGTGGCTGAGCAATGACGCTCTGGACTACTGCGCAGGGGTCTACGACAACGGCTTCGGCGCCAAGAACGACCTGCAGGTGACGCATCGCCGCGAGGTGCTGTTCGTCAAGCCCGATTACTGGCTGGTGATGGACACGCTGACCCCGCAGGACGACGAGCAGCACCTGTACGAGTCGCTGCTGCATCTGGGCACCGAAGATGCCGTTGCGGAGGGCGGCAGGGCGTGGACGGTGGGGGAGGAGGCCAACTTGCAGATCCTCACCACCGGCGCACCGGCGCAGGCCGAGATCGTCAAAGGCCAGGAGGAGCCGTACTATCTGGGCTGGATCGGCAAGCACGGGGTCGATGGGAAGCGGCCAATCCCGGTAGCGCGTTTCGCCTGGACGGCGACAGGGGAGACGAAGCTGCTGTACGTTCTGTACCCAACCAAGCCCGGCGACAGCACACCTGCACCCACGCTGCAGCAGACCGGTGGCGACAACGGCAATCTCACCGCCGAGCTGTCCTTCGCCGATGGGGCCAAAGACGTTATCCGCTACACTGCGGGGAACTGGGAGGTCAGGCGAGTAGCCACGGACGGCAGCGACCGTGCGCTGCTGAGGGTGGGCGAGTAGGGGAGAGCAGAGCGAGCCCAGGAGGAAGTCGAACGTCAGAGCACGGAGACACGGAGTGCACGGAGAACGGCGGGGTGCCGTTGGCCGTGCTGGGAGCGCGGGCGTCCCGCCCGGTGCGCTGGGCTAAGCTGTGGGAAAGGACGT
>CAYRFY010000859.1:0-2786 GCA_964423635.1 uncultured Armatimonadia bacterium
GATCGGCACCATCCACGCCGCCACGGATGCTGATCCCCTGCGGGCTGTTGGTGAAGGTATTACCGGTCACCTGCAGACCGTCGCAGGTCCACGTCCCCCACTGGCCGCCGAACAGGTCCACACCGAAGCCGTAAGTGGTGGGGCCCGAAACATAGCCGGTGAAGTCGTGGAAGTCGTTGCCACTGATGGTGCCGCCCTGCGTGCCCACCTGCACACCGCAGAAGCTCATGGCCTCGAACTCATTGCCGGTGATGGTCGGGTTGTCCAGCGTACCCATGTTGATCCCGGTCTCGCCGCCGGTGAAGATGTTCTCAGTCAGAGAGAAGCCCGAGATGGGTTGGGAGGCCTGGAAGATGCCGTTCCCTGTGCCGGCGAAGTTGTTGTGCTGGACGGTCAGGCCGGTGTACGGGCCACCGCTGAGATAGAGGGTGTGCTGCCCCTGATCCTGCAGCAGGTTGAAGTCCAGCAGCATGTTGACGTGGCTGCCGCCGCCGAACTGGATGATCCCCTGCGTGATCGCCGTGGAGCTGTTGTCAAAGATGCAGTTGGTCAGATGGAAGTTGTCGGCATCGGCATAGGTGTCCACAATACGGCCGGCCGTACCGGTGAAGAGGAAGCCGTCCACGGTGATGTCGTCCGCCGCCGGCTTCAGGGCATAGTAGCTGTTGGTGAGAATGCTCTCCGGGCCACGGGTGCCCACGGTCGCCGACGGGTGCTTGCCGACGGCCGGGTGAACACCCGCATTGGCGCCCAGGTATGTCACGGGCTTATTGGCCACGAGATAACCGACATAGGTGCCGGCCGCCACATTGACCGTGCCGTTGGGGCTGACCGCCGCGGTGGCGGTCACCATGCTTTCGAAGGCGTTGTAGCCGAAGACCTTCCCGGGCTCCACCTCGGTACCGGCAGGCGTGCCGGCCCAGTCGTCATCGACCCAGACCTCGTTCGGCACGGGTACGCTGAGCGTGCCGTAACCGGTGGCGGGCAAAGTCGTCGCATCCCCCACGAACTGGGCCTTGATCTCGTAATCACCCAGGTCCAAAGTCACCAGGTAGCTGAGGGTCGCGAGGCCCGTGGGGTCGGTGGTACCCGTACCGACCTCGGTGCCGTCGACCGAGAAGGTGATCTCCTTGCCTGCCAGACCGACGCCATTGTCGGTCAGTGTGGCCTTGAGCTCGGCCGTCTGGTTCTTGCCGCAGATGACATCGTCCACGACGAGGCTGATGTTGTTGGGGCCTGTCAGCCAGGGAACATAGTCGATGTGGTTGGTGCCCGGTTGTGTTGTCCAGCCCGCGTCGGCGTCGGATACCGTCGCGCCCAGGGCTCCGGCCGGCTCGATGTTGAGTGCATCCGCGACGCCCGGGTCGGTGGTCCCGTCGGTCTCTACGGTCCCCAGTGCGTCGCTGGGGCCGTTCGCGCTGCCCCACCAGTTGTTCTCCGCATTGAAGTCACCGGTCGTCGCACCCTCCTTGTACCACGTTACCGCCCGCCCGGTGTTGTTGATGAAGTCGTTGTACTGAAGCGTGATGCCCGACCCGCCCGGGCCGCAGCCGAAGCTCGAGCCGTTGAACACGTTGTACTCGGCCAGGAAGTCGGTCAGGCTATCGCTGCCGATGCCCTTCTCCAGGTAGTTACCCCGGCAGATCACGCCACCGGCCCCGTTCAGGTAGATCCCGTTGAGGTTGGAGGCCAAGATCTGGCAACCCTCAATCACCAGATTGTGAGAGTTAGAGGCGCTCTCGATGGCGCGGCTCTGGCTCCCCGTAACGCCGCCGACCGTGCAGTTGCTGATCGTGGCGCCCGTGGCGTGCACGCGGATGCCGTTCTTGGTGCTTCCGCTGAATCCGCCTCCCTCGACGGTGAAGCCGTCGATGGTGACGTCTGCCGCACCGGAACCGTTGGACTGCTCGATGAAGAACCCGCCGTTCAGCGTGACTCCGGGTCCCTCAATGGTGATGCCGTCCCGGCTGTGCCCCAGATTATGGATCCACACGTTCTCGGTGTACGGCCCACCGGTAACCACGATTTCGTCGCCGGCTACCGCCGCTGTAACGGCGGCCTGAATCGTCGTGTAGTCTCCGGGTACCGTGATGGTACCGGCCACCGCCGATGCCGCCGTGGCGGCGAATACAAGACTGAGAAACAGCAAGCATAAGTCTCTCTTCATACGATCCCACTCTCCCTCATGCGCGATAGGGTTAGTTGCCGATCATCGCGACCCGCGCGTGAGCCGCGCGGTGATGCTCCTGTGGCCCTCGAGGGGCCGTCACGTCTGGGCCTTCGTCACCCCCTCTCGCGGACGGCCGGCCGTCTCGCCGGCCCCCGGTCTGACTCCGGAGGTTCTCCCCCACGGGAACCCCCTGCGGTGAAGTCGTTGCTCGAAAGCGGTCCGGTTCGCGGTCTCCCAAGTGCAGAGCTGGAACGCGTCCGACGGGCCGGCCGGGCTTCTCGGCCACGCCTGCACAGACCCGGCCGAGAACCCCACACTCCCCTGGGAATGTGGCTCCTCCGGTTGCGCTTCCAGCGGCCGGCCGTCAAGCCGCTTCTGCCGCTAAGATGTCATCCTGAACGCCAATCTCGTGCAGCGAGATAGCGAAGGCTCTCGCGATTACGGGTGTTGGGCCAGGCCACTAAGGTGCGGCTCCGGCCGCCGCCCGCGAGCTCGCCTTTTGCAGGGCCGCTCTGTGCCCGGTGACTGCGGCGGCAGAGGCCGTAGCCGTCGGCTCACCAGCGTCCCTGCGCCCAATGCACCACATTCCGGCACACCCGGCTCTCTCACGCGGCAG
>CAYRFY010000860.1:0-2785 GCA_964423635.1 uncultured Armatimonadia bacterium
TCAGGTCCTCGCCGGGCAGGAAGACCGGCTTCATCGCGTTGGCCAGCTCATTGACATTGAGCACCGCAACGTTCTTGAGCTTGGCGATCTCGTTGACACTGTAGTCGTTGGTGATGACAGTCGCATCGCACAGCGCCGCCAGGCTTACGAGACGCTGATCCACCTCCTCCGAGGTGTCCAGCTCCGACGGATAGTCCTCGAACACGCTGGTCTCCACACTCTCCACCTGCTTGAGCCGGTTGAGGATGTCCAGGCCGCGGCGGCCCCGGGCGCGCTTGAGGCCGTCGGCGGAGCTGGCGATATGCCGCAGCTCCTGCAGGACGAAGCCCGGAATCAAGATCGGCCCCTCCAGGAACCCTGTCCCGGCGATGTCCGCGATGCGACCGTCGATGATGATATTGGTGTCCAGCATCTTCGCCTGCGTGTTGCCGGTGCTCACCGCCTGCTCCGACTTCTCAGCGGCAAACCCCGGGAATACGTAGACGAGTTGCTCCTTGGCGCTCATGGCGAAGCCAATCCCCAGAATGATCCCCACCACACAGGCGGCCAGGCGGATGGGGAGGCCGAGACCCTCCAGTGAGGCCACCGGAGTGGTGGCCAGGATGGCCACCGCAAGACCGATCAGGACACCCGTCACCGAGGCCACCTTGTCCACAAGCGGAACGCTCTCCATGTGGTTCACCCAGGAGATCAGCTTGCGGAAGGCCACCAGGCCGAACAGGAAACCCAACAGGCCACCCAGCACGTTGAACCCAATCTTCGATGCCATCAAGTCTCGCGATTCCGATGTCACGCCGTCGAGCTGCTTGAAAACCAGATCCGCACCATAGTTCGCTACGATCGCTCCCACCAGGGTCATGGCCGTGACAAAGAGCGACCATAGGCCGCGCAGCAGAATCATCGCGTCTGCCTCCGATTCCGGCGCCGGTCCGCCCGGGCAATTCAGCGAACCGGCGCAATGTGTATGAAAGGCCGCCGTCCTCCGGTCGGGGCGGAGGGGTCTCGGCGGCCGGGTACGCAGGGATTGTAGGGCGCATGGGAAGCCCTCGGCAGGTCCGGCGCACACCGCCGGACGCGAAGTGTCTGACCCACACCGTGCCGTCGGCACGCAGACCGTATCGCCGGGACACTTGGCCTCCCGGCGATACGGGTCAGCAACGATGCACGGGCACACACGGCGGGGGCGCGGAAGCGCATCACCGTGCCCACAGGCCGGTCAACACTCATCGGCAATGGAAGCATGGCGCCCCGCCCCCCGCCGCGCGCCTTCCCGAGACTTTCCGCTCTGTTTCCCACCACGAGCGGGAAGCCATAGTGGTAACTGGTAATATACCCCAGCACGACTTGGCCGAGCAAGTCATTTCTCCCGGAGATTGACTCGCAAGCACCCACTATGATGACCTTAATATGTCTGTACGTCTCGGTTATGCCACCATAGGTCTCACACGGAGGCCACGTGCTTGACCGAGAGTATACCCGCGGAACCGACGGCTATGTCACAAGTTGTGGGCGCAATCGCGATGGCTCAAGGAAAGCAAGGCAGGAGCCGCTCCCCCCACTTCCGCCGTCGGCGATGGCCGCGACGGGAAACGGGCCGTTGTACCTCTTTCAGCGAGCGTCAACAAGGACAGGCCGGAGGCCGTTGTACCTCTCCCGGCGGCCCGCAGAGCCGCTTGCCGGGAGAGGTCACGGCCGCGGTGGCGGCCGTGGGGCAGGGCCCGCTCCGGAGTGCACCTCCGCCCGCCGCAGAGCACCGCTTCGCGCGTGCAGACCTTGACAATCTCCCGGTGTCGCGCCGGCATGGCGCAGAGACCCCCGGCAGGTCCTGGCGCCCCTGCGCTCGAATACTGCCCCATTCCCTCACGGAGGCGGGGCAAATGGGCCTTCTCATCGGCACCCAGCTCTACGGCTGGGGACAAAGGTTCTCAATGGACGGCAAGAGCCTCGCCGGCCACTATGACCACGTCCTGTCCGCCATTGCCGAGATGGGGATGCAGACCGCCGAGGAGTCACTTCCCCCATCGGACCCCGGCTTCCCGCGCCGCTGGGCGCAAATGCTACGTACCCACGGCCTGCAGCCCTCCAGCCTCTACTGCGGCGGCGCCTTCCACGATGAGGCCCTCGCCGCCGGGACCATCGCCGCCCTGCTTCCCCTCGCCCAAGCCATGGCCGAAGCCGGTTTCACCTCGCTGAGTCTCAACCCCGATCCCATCGGCCGTGAGAAGACGGACGCCGAGCTGGCCGTCCAGGCCCGCAAGCTCCAG
Source organism: uncultured Armatimonadia bacterium (assembly GCA_964423635.1). Taxonomy (GTDB): domain Bacteria; phylum Armatimonadota; class Zipacnadia; order Zipacnadales; family JABUFB01; genus CAYRFY01. Next base: position 2,265 of record CAYRFY010000860.1, read on the forward strand.
GAGCTGGGCGAGGCCTTGGTCTCCCGGGGTATCTCGCTGGGCCTGCACAACCATACTCCTGAGATGCTCACCGGCGGTCGCGAGTTCCACCACAACCTGCGCCGGACAGATCCCGCTCTGGTGGGGCTCAACATGGACGTGGACTGGTGCCGGCGCGGCGGAGGCGATCCGTACGCCCTCTACGAGGAGTATAAGGACCGCATCGTCAGCCTGCATGTGCGCCAGTCGCGCCAGGGGATCTGGCTGGAGGAGTTCGCCGAGGGTGACATCAACTATCGCCCGCTACTTTCCGATCTCATCGCCCGTGGCTTCACCGGTCCGGTCCACCTCGAAATCGCCGTGGAGGAAGAGACCGTCTTCACCCGTGACGTGTTCGAGGACCACCGGCGCAGCGTGGAGTATCTCGGGTCGCTGCTGAGCTAAGGACACAGACAGGGACCGCGCCCCTCCGTGCCCGCGGTCTTCCAACTCAGATTATGCAGGTTCCGGGCAGGGGCCGATTCACGTCGCCTCACCCCCCC
>CAYRFY010000861.1:0-2784 GCA_964423635.1 uncultured Armatimonadia bacterium
GAACACCTACATGCTACATGCCCTGCTCAACGGGCATGGGTATCGGGTGGCCACCGCGGCCAACGGAGCCGAGGCCCTCGAGCTCGCCCGTCAGGACCCTCCGGACATGGTCGTCGCCGACATTCTCATGCCGGTCATGGACGGCTTTGAGCTCTGCCGCCAATGGAAGAAGGACCCCGTGCTCGGCCGGGTACCCTTTGTCTACTACACCGCCACCTACACGGACCCGAAGGACGAGGAGTTCGCCAGGAAACTGGGGGCGGACCGGTTCATCGTCAAGCCCCAGGAGCCTGAAGCCCTGATCGGCATGCTCGAGGAGGTTCTCCGGGAGCACCGCGCCGGCGGCGCGACACCGCCGGTGGAGCCGCAGGGCGATGAGAAGGTGTACTTCCGGCAGTACAACGAGGTTCTCATCCGCAAGCTGGAGCAGAAGATGGTCCAGCTCGAGGGGGAGGTGGCGACGCGCCGAGAGGTGGAAGCGGTGCTGCGGGCGTCGGAGGAGAGGTACCGGCGGCTCTTCGAGACGATGCTGCAGGGGGTGCTCTACCAGGACCGGGACGGCAGAATCACGGACGCCAACCCGGCGGCGGAGAGGATCCTCGGGCTGTCTCTGGATGAGATGAGAGGCAAGACTTCGGTGGCGGCGTCCTGGCGGACCGTTGCCGAGGACGGCTCGGAGATACCGGGCGAGGCCCATCCCGCCGCGGTTGCCCTGCGCACGGGCCGTGCCGTCGAGGGCGTGGTCGTGGGCATCGTCGCCCCCCACGAGACGGCGACGCGCTGGATCCGGATCGATGCCATCCCTCTCTTCGCACCGGGCCAGCAGGCGCCCCATCAGGTCTACGTCATCTTCGAGGACGTGACGGAGAGACGGCGAAGCGAGGCCGAGCGCGAGTTGGCCGCGCGTTGCCTGGAGATCCTCAACGGCACCGGTGACGGCGGCTCCGCTCTGCGCCAGGTGATGCTGGCGATCAAGGACTTCGCGCAGGTTCAGGCCATCGGCCTCCGGCTGCGCGAGGGCGACCGGTTCCCCTACCGCGAGAGCAGTGGCTTCTCCGAAGAGCTTCTGGAGCGGGAGGATTTCCCCCCTCACATGAGCCGCGAGGCTGGGCCGTGGCGGGATGATGAGGGCAACTCTCTGATGGGGTACCTGAGCAATAGGGTCCTCAACGGATGCGCGGACCGATCGCACCCGCTGTTCACCGAAGCCGGCAGCTTCTGGACCAACAGCACCGAAGCTCTCTCGGCCGTTACCGCCCCCTGGAGCTCGCAGACCTTCTCCGACGATCAGCAGTTGGGTTACGAGTCCGTCGCCCTGGTACCCGTCCGGTCGGGAGCTGAAGCCGTGGGCCTGCTGCATCTGTGTGATGAACGTCCCGACCGCCTGAGCCCGGAGCTCATCCGCTTCCTGGAGGGACTCGGCGGCACCATGGGTATCGCCCTGGCCCGCAAGCGTGCCGAGGACGCCCTCCGCGAGAGCGAGGACCTGTATCGACGAATCGTCCAGGACCAGACCGAGATGATCTGCCGCTGCCTCCCCGACGGCACGATCACGTTCCTCAACGATGCGTGCAGACGCTTCTTCGGCCGTCCGGAAACGGAGCTGGTGGGCACCGACGTGTACGCTCTTGTCCGCAAGGAGACCTCAGCCCGTCTGCGCGAGGCGGTGGCGAGCCTCTCTGTGTCGCAGCCCACCGTCACGATGGAGCTGCCCTTCCCCCTTCCCGACGGGCGAGGCGGCTGGAGCAGATGGACACACAGGGGCTTCTTCGACGAGACAGGACGGCTCCTGGCGGTGCAGTCCATCGGCTCGGACATCACATCACTCAAGATGGCCGAAGACGAACACCGCCTGGCGGCGCTGGGCCAGTTGGCGGCCGGTGTGGCCCATGACTTCAACAACCTGCTGCAGGGCATGTCTGGGACGGCCGAACTGGTGGAAATGGGCGCCGACTGCCAGACGCTGGTGGACATTGTACTGAGGTCCACCCGCAGCGGCAGCGAGATCACAAGAAACCTCATGGCCTTTGCCCGCCCGGAACAGCCACGTCGCGAGGTCGGCCATCTCGAGCGTTCGCTGGAGGCGGCCCTGGCCGTGGCAGATCGGCAACTGCGCGATGCCGACGTCCGTTTGGTCAGACAATATGCGCAGACGCCCCACACCGTCGTCTTCGACGCTACCCAGATGCAGCAGGTCTTTCTCAACCTCATCATCAACGCCGGCCATGCCATGTCCACGGGCGGTACACTGACCATCGGCACTCAGTACAAACCCTCCGGTACGGGGCCCGGAGAAGCGGTGGTCTGGATTGCCGACACCGGTACAGGCATCGCCCCGGAGCACCTGGACCGCATCTTCGAGCCCTTCTTCTCAACAAAGGGACGGCTCGGGGAGAGCGAGACCCCCGGATCGGGGCTGGGACTGTCCGTATCGCACGGGTTCGTCACGGCACACGGGGGCACGATTACCGTGACCAGTGAGCTTGGGGTGGGCACGAGGTTCGAGGTCAGCCTGCCTCTTGCCGCAGGGGCCTCACCGGTTGGGGCCTCCGACCCCACCCCCCTGCCTCCGGAGGATGCAGCCAGGCTGAGAGGGGCCCGGGTGCTCATCGTGGAAGACGAGCCCGCGATCGTGGGCCTGCTCAAACGGTTCCTGGATGAGGCCGGCTGCGCGACGGCGACGGCCCGATCCGCGGCGGAGGCCATGGAGGCCCTGGGGGACCACTCGCCGGACCTGGTGTTGTGCGACCTGATGGTTCCCGGTGGCGGCGGACGCGCGGTCAT
>CAYRFY010000862.1:0-2773 GCA_964423635.1 uncultured Armatimonadia bacterium
TCCAAGAACAACCATGTACGCAGGAAGATTGCCCAATAATCGCTGTCACGGACCAGGAGGAATGGATATGCACGCGCGCGCGCCCAAACCTGGCCGGCACCTGTCGCTGGTGGCTCTCTTGCTTCTCGCTGTGTGTCTCTCTTGCTGGGCCCAGCCGAACGTCCCGACGGACCCCGCCCTGGACAACGCCATCTCGGGTCTGATTATGTCGCTGCAGTTCAGCCTCACCGGCGGCGGCATCATGCTCCCGATCCTCGAGGCGCAGTTGAGTTTCCGCCAGTCGCTTCTGTTCAGCTACCAGATCATGGCCGACGACGCCCTGCTCACCGCATGGACCACCTGGACGCTGGTGGACATGCAGCGCTCGCTGCACCAGAGCGTGGCCGCGGCGCGGTATGTGGTGCAGAAGCTTGAAGCCGACATCGCCTGGTATGAAGACGAGTACTCCGTCTTCGCCATGCCCAACTACACTCCGGATACCACGGCCCGCGAGCGGCTCTACAACAAGTACCGACAACTCAAGAGCATCGTCGCGGTGGTCAAGCCGCAGGTGGAGCAGGCGGCGGAGGACGTGCTGGCCGTGTTCGGGGAGGTGCGCCGCCGTATCCAGAGCGGCTCGTACGGACGGCCGTCGCTGAAGCTGGACTCTCGCAAGATCGTGGAGGCCCTGCTGGCCTACCGCGAGGTGATGGCCCGGGTCGAGGATGAGTTGGAGGAGAAGGTCTACAAGCCGCGCCTCACTCCGGAGCGGCAATTGCGCCTGCTGCTCACCAACGACTCGGCCGACCTGGTCTTCTTCTTCCGCGTCTCTGAGCGCGATGGCCAGGGCGGCTATCCCCAGCCCCGGGAGGACACCAAGGGCTGGCTGCCCCTATACCCCAGAGGGTTTGGTGTCGAGCTCGACGACCGGTCCGGAAACAAGGTCACAGCGAACCTCCCCAATGAGCTCTGGCTCCCGGCGAAGCTGATGGACCAGGTGCAGATCCGGGTCGCCACTCTGGGAGAGACCCGCGGGCGCATCCGTTTCATGGGTTTCGCTCCCGGCGGACAGGCCCGTCCGGAGCTGAATAGTCTGCAGCGGGGCTTCTACTACCTGGGCTACTGGGTTCCTCAGCCGCCGGCCAAGATCATCTCCCACTGGTACCCCACCGAGGAGAGCTACCAGTGGCACTTCACCGGAGGGTGGGGGGCCGAGGTCCCCAGCTTCATGCCGACGGACATCGAGGAGCTCAGAGACCAGGGAGTGCCGTACGACCTGACGCTGTCGCAAGACCACGTCGCCTGGCGGGTGCCGGGATTCCTGGAGGACATCAAGAACGAGCCCGAGTGCAGGGCGACCGTGCAGGGCAGCGCTACCTTCGAGAAGAGGGGCCCCAGGTCCGATAGCCCGAAACACACCTTCAACGAGACGGGCAGCGGCACGCTCACGGTGATGATGGAGGTGTGGTAGGCGCCGCCGTGTCGGCGGCCCGGGACGGCGGGGGGCGGACACATTGCAGGCGGCAGGGAAAGACAAAGCGCACGGTGACCCCGAAGGGAGCGCCGTGCGCGCGTTGTCGAATGCAGCACATTCCTGTGCCCCGCCATCTCCGGTGAGCGGTCCCGGCTTCGGCCGTCCGCTCTACCTTAGGCCACATCCATCCTCTGCAGCGTCTGCTCCAGCACGCTTTGGCAGTAGCCGCACTTGTGGCAGCGGCGGTCGCAGGTGGAGGTGCGGTGGAACCAGTCATCGGGGAAGAGGTCGTTGTCGATGACGTAGGGAGCGAAGGCGGGGCCGAAGCCGGGCTCGAAGAGGTCCAGCAGGTTGCCGTGGAAGCGACGCTCCACATAGGAGCGGACCACCATCCGCGGCCGGGCGTGCATCCTCGTGGCCAGCTTCACCACCCGGAACAGATTCTCGTAGTGGTGGAGGTCCTCCGGTCGGACCCAGGTATTCTGCAACACCGACACCCAGTGATCCCTATCGCGCAGGTAGTTCCAGCAGGCGTGGGGGTTCCAGCCCTCGATGTTGAGCGTCTCATCCACCTCGGCCTCGTGGGCGACGAGGTTGTCATGGAACGACTGGCCTGAGCAAAAGCTCATGCAGCCGCTGTTGACCAGCATATTGAGACCCTTGCCGTTCTCGTCCGCCCACTGTTTCAGCTCGGCGAGGTAGCCAAGGTCGCGGTTGTAGTCGCGCTGGACCTGGAAGCTATTGAAGCTGTCGGCCATGTACTGCATGCCCTTGACCGTGCCGATGCGCATGTTCACCGAGGCCCGCACGTCCACTTCCGGGAAGTTGACAGTCACGGTGCGGGCGACGGCGGGCGAGGTGGTAGTGATGATGTCGACCCCGCCCACCCGCTGCCCCAGATAGTCCAGCAGGGAGATCACCTGGTTCTCCAGGTACTGGCTGGCGGCGAGCCGGCCGTAGCAGTTGGCGTTGAACAGCAGGTCCAGCTTGATGCCCATGGCCTTGAGCGCCTCGAGCTCGTGCTCCAGGTACTCCTGGGCGCCCCAGTCCGTGTAGCCGCGCCGCGTATTGAGCGGCGCCCTTCCCGAGGGCATGTCGGCCCAGGGGAAGTACACCTCCTCGATGTGCCCGGAAAAGTCGCGGACCAGATGGACGAAGGGCTGTTCCTCGTCCTCGGCCAGTTGGTACCCCACGGCGAACTTCATGCTCAGTCAGCGTCCTTTGTCCCGGCCTCCGTGGGCGCGTCGCAGGCGGGCGGGTCCTGTGAGCCTGTCGACAAAGTCCCTTCGGACCCTCGGATACGCGCAGGCGAGTGACGTC
>CAYRFY010000863.1:0-2761 GCA_964423635.1 uncultured Armatimonadia bacterium
GCTCCCTTCGGGAGCGGACGCTCTCAGAATGACATTCCCGGCGAAGCCGGAGCTTCGCGCCGCGCGGTGCCTCCCCCGTTAAGGTCGCTCAAATCCAGTGCCCCACGCCGGCGGCGTCCCGGATCGCCGCTCTGGCTCTCTGCGGGCCCATTGCGCGCAGCTTGTCCGCCAGCGGCCTGGTCACCGGCGGCAGGGCACCGATGGCCGCGAGGCACAGATTCTTGTCCTGCACGCCGCAGTCATGGTTCATGTACGAGACCTCCGCGAAGCGCGACATGGTGGTGTGGCCCACCATGATTTGTGCGCCCCGCAGGAAGCTATCCTTGAGTCGGCTCAGTACGGGGCCGGACAGGTCGTCTGCAAAGGGCAGGCCGCCCCTGTTCATCTCGGTGCCGATATTGACCGGCAGCCCAAGGTCGTCGGCCGCGGCTACAATGGCCTGCAGGTTGGCGACCTTTCCCGCCTTCTCCTCGGGGTCCTTGATGTTCCAGTTGCGGTCGGGGATGATGTTGAGAGCCGCCGCGCCCTTTGCCACCATGCTCTGAAGCAGCCCCCGCCCGTCCGCCTCTCCCCCACTGGTGCCGTCCAGCCAGGTGATCATCGGAATGGCGCCGCAGGAGGCCACCCAGTCGATGAACTCCTCCAGGGGTGGGAAGGTATCCACCGAGGGCTGGACGTATCCGAGCCCGCCTCGCTTGGCGAGCTTGGAGCGCACCAGTTCGTCCATGGCGGACGTGCCCAGCAGGCCGGCGATGTCCTGGGTCGTGCGGGAACAGACCTCCGCCCAGAACTTGCTCACCGCCTCGTCGCTTTCCAGCACCGCCCGGGCCTTGTTGATGTACGCGCTGATGATGTGGCGCTCCGTGGGGGTCCCGCCGGGGGTCAGAGGCATCACGTTCGCCCCGTAGTCGATGGCGATGCTCGGGACATGCGGGTTGATGCGCCGGATCAGGTCGACATTGCGCTGCTCGGCGGCCCGCCTCAGCGCGGCCAGCCCCTCGGCCTGAGGGGTGCCGTCCTGCGGAACGCGGACGAAGCCCGCCCCCATGATGTAGGTGACACCGGGCTCTCCCGGTGAGGTGATCTCCACATCGGGGTACTCCTGGAAGTACACCCTGGTCTCGAGGTTCACGGTGGTTCTCAGGCCCAGGAGCTCTCCGGCGGCCAGGAACTCCTCGAGGCCATCGAGCACGTCGAAGTCGCACAGCCCGGCGGCGTACAGCCCGGCTTTCCGGGCCTCCCAGGCGATTCGTGACGGCGACCAGCCCCGGGCGTTGTAGGAGAAGAACGAGTGGAAGTGCAGGTTCACGTTCTCACCGGCCGGGGGGAGGTCGGGGGCCGAGGCGGCCAGCTTTTCCAGAGCGGACCGGCGCTCCTGCGGGTCGAATGAGTCGAGCTGCTGCTCCCAGCGCTCATGCTCAGCCATTGGCGGATCCTGCCTTTCGAGGGGTCGCGGGCGGCGCCGGACCCCGGGTCACACCCACGCCGGGCCCACAGGCCTCGGCGCGGTCGTCTGCTGCACGTGTCTTCCTATGAAAGCCCCGAATGGCCCCGGGTGTCAAGCGCGGGAGCTGGGGGAAGGCAGCGCAGAGGCAAAGAAGCGAACGGCTCACCCCGCATCAGGGTGATGCGGAGAGCACGGAGCACGCGAGGAACGGAGGGAACTCAGGGAGCGGCGAAAGCCTCACCACAGAGACACGGAGACCACCGATTTACACGGGGGAAGGCTGGAGCAGCGGGAATGACCAGAACGGTGAGAGGGGTGAACGGCCGGGCACAGATCGCGGACGAGGGCGAGGAAAGGTTGGAGGTGCACCGGGTGAACGCGGACAAGCCTACCGAGGTTGCCGCTTTCTGTGTCTCTGTATTGGGTTGTCGGCCCCGCGCCCCACGCCCCCGGGAGGGATGAGATTGTGACGAACCCCGCCGCGAAGCTCACCTTGGCCTGGCGCATCGGCGTCACCAACTACGAGAGCGATGCCGCCTTCCACCGGCTGCTGGAGCTGTTGCGGCAGAACCGTTCCATCGTCGATGAGGTGTCGCTATTCGAGACCGTCACCCACCACCTGTACATCCCGCCGGAGGCGCTGGCGAAGCGGATGGCGCTCATCGGTCGCAGGCTGGTGGCGCTGCGGGAGGTGGGGGTGCCCAGCGTGGGGATCAACGTGCTCACCACCATGGGCCATATCAACGAGGGCTGGGACTACATGCCCCCCTTGCCCTTCCAGCCGATGATCGGACACGATGGGGCGGCGTCCCTCGGCTGCGCCTGCCCCAATACCCCGGAGCTACGGCAGTACGTGTGGGACAAGTACCAGATGGCGGCCGGGGAGAAGCCGGACTTCATCTGGATCGATGACGACATCCGCATGCAGGGCCACGGCGTGGCCTACGCCTGCTTCTGCCCCACCTGCCTGGGTATCTTCGCCGACAGCACCGGTACGGCGCTCACGAGAGAGGAGCTGGGCGCGGCGCTGTCTGATCCGCAGAGGGCGGACCTTCGCCAGGCGTGGGTCGCCCAGAACGTGGAGACCATCGAGCGCCTCCTGGCCCATGTGGCCGCGGCGGTCCGCGACGTGGACCCGGCGATCGAGACCGGGCTGATGACGGCAGGGCCGGGGTGGACCACGTATTCGGGCCAGGCCCACGGCCGCTGGCTGACTGCCCTGGGAGCCGGCAAGGCGCGACCCGGGGGCGGCTTCTACAATGACGACGTCCCGCGGGCCATGCTGCTGAAGGGCCTTGAGGCCGGGCGCCAGGC
>CAYRFY010000864.1:0-2756 GCA_964423635.1 uncultured Armatimonadia bacterium
GGTGAGTTCACACTCTCGACTGACCGTCATGCGGATGACCTCCGTGCCGTCATCCGCCCTCTCGACCTTCCCTGAGGTCGTCTTCACGGGGGGGACAAAGTGGGTTACGAGGCTCAGGGGCCGCTGCCCCGTGCCCACGCCCGGCAAAGGCAGCACCAGCTCCACCTCATCGACGGCCTCCACAGTCTCGTCGCTCGGCCTGATGCTCACCTCATCAAACCATACCTCACCGGCGCCTTCGATGCCGAGGGTGAGACGGAGGCGCTCGGCGCCGGGCGGTACGGACAACTGAGCGTTGGACCCTTTCCACTGCACCGAGAGGTCGGTGGCCGAGAGTTCCGCGAGAGGTTCGGGTCGGCGGGCGTCGGTACAGCGCACGTACGCCCGTGAGCCGGGCTCCAACTTGCCGCGGAACTGCGCCGCCAGCCGCCAATGCACGTCCGACGCAGGTGCGCCGATCTCCTGTAGCCACCGCGCCGGGCGATCGGCCCGTGGCTGGGCGATCCGGAGCGAAGCCATGCCGGACCCAGCCGTGGACACATCTCTCGTGAGTATCTCCTCGGCGTCGGAGCCGGGAGCCCAGCGATCCCAGCCGTCGACCCTGTCATTCCAGGCGCCTTCCCCTCCACCGTTCCGCACCACCTCGAGAACGGGGCCTACAAACTGGTACGATCCCGTCAGCACAACGCCGCAGCCGGCGGCCTTCGCCGTACCGGGGCAAGCGGTCACTACTGCAACCAGTGCCAGTGCAACCATCACAGACCGCATCTTGGGCACCTCCTCGGCCGAATTGCGGGCATCACCGCGGCTATGACTGCAGCCGTCCGGTGGAGGCCGGGCACGCCTCTCCGGGGGCATGGAAGGGTGGAGGAGGGGCGCGGCAAAAGGCGACCGCGGCGGCAGGGCCGGCCTCGAGGACGATGGCGGCGGGGCGGCCCCAGCAGTTGGACACGGGGGAGACGACCCGAGACACAGGCGAATGTGGCGGCGAGAGCACCGCCACATTCGCGGAGGGTCGAGGGGAGACCTTTTGGGGGGTGCGTCACTCCCCGAGCCTCCGGGCCAGATCCTCCGCACTCGCTGCGCCCACGACCAACCCGACTGCCACCGTCATGACGGGCGCGGGCATCTGCCCGGCGACGAACGCCTCCCCCGCTTTGTGCCACCAGCGCCCCGCCTGCGGGGCCAAGGCTTTGACCTCCGCGTCTGACAGCACCGGCCCTCCGTTGTTCCCCGCGGCCCACCCGGCCATCACCTCGTCCCTGTCCATCAGGGGTGCGCCCACCGGCTTCCCGCCCGCCATCACCAGCGGGCGGCCCTCGCGCAGCGGATCGGGCTGCGTCTCCTTGCCGGGGCGCAGTACGCCCAGCACGATCCACAGGTTGGCCTTGCCCTCATTGGCCACGTCCGGGAACGGCACCCAGCCTGCCTTCGGCACCCACACCTCCACGCGACGCACCACCGGAACGCTGCTTCTTCCCGCCTCGGCGGCGGTGGGGACCGACCTTGCCGCGGTCACGATTCGTGCGGGCGCTCCCTTCAGCCGGCAGGCGGCGGCCATGAATTCCAGCGGCCCCAGAGCGTAGCCGTCCACATCCCGCCAGCGGCCTGTCCCCTCGATGGCAGAGGGGCTCTGGCCGCCTGCCAGCATGCCCGCACAGCACTGCGCCAGCTCGCCAAACGTAGCGCAGTCATCCAGAAGGCGCCTGCGGTTGGCGTTCTCGTCGCACTCGGGAATCTGCAGGTACGCCGTGCCACAGAAGGGGGTCACCTCGTCCGGCATCTCGCCGGCCTGGGAGATTGGGGTGTCCGGGGTGCAGGCGGCGTCGGCGCGCGATGACACAAGCACCGTGACAATCCACCGCACCCACATCAAGGAGGTTCCGCGATCCAGCTTCAGGCGGATCACCTCGACCCCCGTGTCCGTAGTCTCCACAGTTCCGGTGGCCTCTGGTGCCTCCGGCTTGATGGTCGACTGCAGCGCCAGGGGCTGCTGGCCCTGGGTGGCGGGAGGCAGGGGTAGCAGCAGCTCCACCTGCTCGGCGGCATCGACGCCCGCATCCGTCGGGGTGATGCTCACCTCGTCGAACCACGCATCACCGCTGCCCTCGATCCCGAGACTGAGGGAAAGCCGCTGCAGGTCGGGCGAGACCGGCAGTTCGGCGCTCCACTCCTTCCACTGCGTCGACAGGTCCCCGGCCGATAGCTCCGCCAGTACGTCGGGCCGACCGGCGGGGGTGCAGCGCACGTACGCTCGCGACCCCGGCCCAAGCCGGCCACACAACTGGGCCGCCAGCCGCCACTTGAGCCCGGGCGCCGGAGCGCCGATCTCCTGCTGCCAGCGCGCGGGGTGCCCCGCATCCGGCTGCGAGACGCGCAGCGAGGTTCGCCCTGCGCCCTTCGTGGCTTCATCTCTCGCAAGCAAGGCCTCGGCATCCGCCCCCGGAGCCCAGCGCTCCCAGCCATACACATCAGCATCCATCCCCGCCTCGCCGCCACCGTTCCGCACGAGGTCGAGGATGTCGGGAGCGAACTGATACGACCCCACAAGCCCTGCAGCACAGCCCGGCGTCTCGGCCGCGTGGAGCGGGGCTGCCGCGGCAACCAGCAGCACGCACAGAGCAATGGCTCGCATGGTCTCACCTCGTTGGCCGGTCATGGTGCGCACTATCGGCACAGCGCGATTCCCGGGCAGCGTGCTGTTGCGTGTAGCCATCGCAGCATTCCGGGTTCACGCTGGCAACCGTCACCTCGCA
>CAYRFY010000865.1:0-2754 GCA_964423635.1 uncultured Armatimonadia bacterium
TGAGGTGACGTGAATCGGCGCCTGCCCGGAACCTGCATAATCTGACCCTGGGGCCTGCAGCCGAACCTCAGGATCGCGCGCCGGATAGCGCGCGGTGGCAGCTCTCCTGGGGCCGTCGAGGCATTCGCGGCCCTCGATGCTGCGGCCCTCGTCCGGCCTCGGGGAAAGGTGAGGGTGGGCTAAATGTCGAAACTGTTCAATGTGGTGCGTATGCAAAGTGGCACCGCAACATACCCCTGAGAGGTGATCTGGACATGAGACGTTCTGGATTCACGCTGATCGAGTTGCTCGTCGTCATCGCCATCATCGCAATCCTCGCGGCGATCTTATTCCCCGTCTTCGCACGGGCCCGCGAAAAGGCCCGGCAGACAAGCTGCTTGAGCAACGTCAAGCAGCTTGCCCTCGGATTCATGATGTACAGCCAGGACTACGATGAGATCCTGCCCTGGTATGTGAACGTGTCCTACGACTTCACCAACACCGCCTGGTGGGTGGCGGTCATGCCCTATGTCAAGAACTCCCAGGTCCTCACCTGCCCTTCGCAACGCACCGCACTGGATTACGGCGTTGTCTACCCCCACGTCTCCGGTGTTGGATCCGCCCAGCCGCTGGCCAAAATCCAGTACCCCGCCGAGACCGGCATGCTGACCGAGACGGAGGAGCAAAACAGCGTCTCCGGAAGGTCGGGAAATCTGTACCTGTGCTACTGTCCCCATTGCTATGGGCAGGGCTCCATCGCCTGGGCCTACTATCGTGGTCTGGCCTGGCCGGGCCGGCACAATGAGGGGAACAACTGGGCCTTCTGCGACGGCCACGCCAAGTGGATGAAGTATTCCGACAGCATCAACAGTCCGCGGCTGTGGAACCACGGATAGCTCACATCGCCGGATAGACGCTCATCCCCGCCGCTGCGCTTCGCCACAACGCAGGGTCCGTGGCCTTCCCCACGGGCCCTGTTCTTCCTGCCCTGTCTGTTCCCCGGCACGCCCGCCTTCTTTGAGGTCCGGCCGAGAAGCCGGGCCTGCCGTGGAAATGTCATCCTGGAGCGCCAATCTCGGGCGTATGTGTTTGGATGGCTCGACGGGCTGAAGCCCGTCGCTGGGCGACGCCGCTTTCGCGGCGTCAACGGTCCTCCGGACCGGACGACCGCACGGGCTCAAGCTCGGCATGTACCCGACGTCGTCCGGGTGCCACCGGCCAACCGTTGTACCGCGTACCGTCTGGCCCCGCTGGCCAAGAGCTGCCGTGACCGCACGACACAGGGGGCACAGCCGACCCCCGCCGGCGGTGGGCTCCAAACACATACTCTCGCGCAGCGAGATAGCGAAGGATCTCACGACATCCCAGGAGATTCCTCGAGCTGCTCTTACCGGGAGCGGACGCTGTCAGAATGACATTCCCGGCGAAGGCGGGGTTCTCGGCCGGGTTTCTAGGGCAATAGGCCCGCCGCATTCTACAAGGGGAATGATAGGTGGACCCTCCGCGCCCACAGGGTCCGGAACGCGCCATCCCTCTGTCCGCCGAGGTGCCCGATGAGCCGCCGAGCTCTGGCCGCGATCATAGTCTCATTGCTGTTGCTCACCCTCATCCTCGTGGGCGGTGTCCTGCTCTTCGTTGCGAGGTTCACCGGCGGGCTGGGCCCGGCGCAGGTCGAAGTCCAGGCCCCGCAGTACCCCGTCCCGGCCCACAACACGGCCGCTGAGCTCCTGGCCGCCGCAGCAGCCGTGTCCCCGGATCGCGATGCCATCGCCGCGGCCTACCAGTCGCCCACGGCCATGACCGATCCGGCCACCACCGAGCTCCTCTCCAGGCATGGCCCACACATCAGACAGGCCATGGCGGCGCTCAGCGGCGAGTGTCTGCTGCCCCGGCGACCGTTCACGGACCGGGACACGGACTACTGGAGCCGGCTTCGCACCCTGGGCCGGCTCTTGGTGCTGCGCGGCCGGCTGCTGGAGCACGCAGGGCGGTACGGCGAGGCGGCGCAGACCCACCTGCAGGTGCTGCGGCTGGCGGAGGTCACCGCGCGGAATGGGGCGGCGATGGGCAGTATTCTCGGCGCCTCGATGGTCGCAGTGGCCACGGAGGACCTGGAGCGAACCATCGCCGCCGCCGCGGCAAGCGGCGAGGGCAAGGCCCTGCCCGCAACGCTCGAGACGCTCTACGACGAGCGCGTGACCGACGAGCAGACGCTGCTGGAGGAATGGGCGCAGATGATCGAGGGCAGTGAGACGATGGCCGCGGACGTCGCCAGGCAGCAGGGCACGCGCAGCCCGGCGCCCGGGCTGGTGAGGGCCTGGTTTCGGCGCTCGGCGAACAAGGCCCTCCTGGAGCAGCTTCCGGAGGCCCGCAAGCCGTACTGGGAGCGGTCCTACAAACCCCAGAGCGACGACGCGCTCTCCGCCCCCGGCTCCCTGCTGATGGGCGAGCGCTACGCGGCCAAGGCGGCCGGGCGCGACGCGGTGCTCCTGGGCTGCCGGATCCTGGCGGCCCTCGAGCTTTTCCGCCACGACCACGGCGCCCCGCCGCCGTGCCTGGAAGACCTCGTCCCCGACTACCTGGATGCCCTCCCGCCGGACCCCTTCACAGGCAGGTCTTTCGGCTACAAAGTGGCGGGCAAGGACTACCGCCTGTATAGCGTTGGCCCGGACAGGAAGGACGACGGCGGGAGCAGGCGCGTGGAGAGCCGGACGGAGCAGGGCGACATCATCATCTGGCCGGCGGGAAGGGTGACGGTGACCAGGCACTAGACGC
>CAYRFY010000866.1:0-2744 GCA_964423635.1 uncultured Armatimonadia bacterium
AGCGTGAGCTCGGACGAGGCCGTCATGTATGTGAACGGAACCCGCGAGGCTGTGGGAAGCATCGGCCTGCCGGAAGCCCATACCCCCGCGCCGCTGAGCATCGGTGGCGTCAACAATGGGGGAGCTCTGATGCAACTGCTGCTGGGCGCCCTCGACGAGGTCTGCCTGTACAATCGTCCCTTGACCGCCGGGGAGGTCCGTAGCATGTCCTTCGAGGTGAACGAGACGCACCTGGTGCCGGCGGAGCCCACAGTCGAGCGGTACCGGCTATGGGACGGCGAGCTGCCGCCGGCGGAGACGGAGGTGCCGCTGCTCGAAGGCGTTCGCTTCTCGCAGATCAAGGCGCGGGAGCCGGAGCTGGACGGTTTCGACTGGCTCCACGGTGTGGCGCTGGCCTTCCATCGCGGGACGCTGTACGCAAGCTGGGGTAACAACGTGGGGGCCGAGAACACCGCCTCGGAGATCGTGCGCGGCCGCCGTAGCAGCGACGGGGGCCTCACCTGGTCGGAGGTGGAGACGATCGGGGTCGGCTCAGAGCAAGAGGGCAACAGCCACGGTGTGTTCCTGGTTCATGAGGATCGGCTGTGGGCCTTCCACGCCCGTTTCGGCAGGGGAGAGGGCCGGTTCGCCGGCCTGTGCATGGAGGCCTTCACGCCCGCGGAGGCCACCGGGGCGTGGCAGTCTCGGGGCATCGTGGGCAGGGGCATCTGGCCCCTGCAGGAGCCGGCACGGATGGCGGACGGGAACTTCATCGTGGCCGGCTGCGACGAGCACTGGCGGGCCGCCGTGGCCATCAGTCACGGCGACGACCTGCTGCACTGGGATGTGGTGAAGCTGCCGGTGGGGACGGCGGTGCATACCGAGGCGGCGCTGTGGACGGAGGGCTCCGAGGTGCTGGCCGTGATGCGCAACGAGTCGCCCGTGGATCCGCGACTCAACTGCGCCGCGGTGTCCGTGAGCCATGATTTCGGGCGCACCTGGTCGCCCTCTGAGGAGAGCAACTTCCCAATGGTGACCTCCAAGCCGGTGGCCGGGGTGCTCAGCACGGGGCAGAGGTACCTGATCTGCAATGTCTGCCGGGAGAGGCCCAATTCACGCCGGACGATGGCCATCGCCGTCGGTCGGCCCGGTGAGAAGGCGCTCTGCCGCCTGTGGCGCATCGAGACGACAGAGGGCGCCCTGGCCTATCCGTATGCCGTGGAGCATGAGGGGGATCTCTACGTGGCCTACTCCTCGGCCCCGCCCGGTCTGGGAGGCAACCGCAATGACGCGAAGCTCGCGGTGCTTCCCGTCGCGGCGTTGGCGGCGGAGGAAGGCGCCGCCGGGACGGGAGGATGACGGTGGGGTGGGGCGCGCCGCGGGCGCGGCACTCCTGAGGCTGAAGGCGATGGCGGCGGCCTGCGGACCGCCGCCATCAGAAGGCCCCCCGCATTCGCCTCAGCCCAGCTTCACCTCTTTGCCCTCCCGGGCAGACACGTAGATGGCCTCCAGAAGCTCGGTGAGATTGCGACCGTCTTCCACACAGATGGTAGTTGGCGTGCCGTGGAGGATCGCGCTGATCCACTGGTCCATCGGCGCCGGCAGGGCCGCCGGCAGGTTGCCGGGGCTGATGGTGCCCGTGATTCCGGCGGCCTCCAGTTGGGTACTGGTCAGGTACATCCCGCCCCCCGGCCAGGTGCTCAAGCCCAGGTAGCCGTCGGTGCCGTAGAGCTCGTAGGGATTGGGGCCGGCGCGGTGGACCCACGAGGTGTCCAGGATGCCCAGGGCGCCACTGCAAAACTCGATCACGGCCGCCGAGTTGTCGTCGATGGGGTAGGCGCCGGAGAAGTTGTTGACCTTGGCCATGACGCTTCTGGGCTTGCCCATGAACCAGCGCATGACGTCGGTGGTGTGGCACCCCAGGTCGAAGAGCGCCCCGCCCCCTGCCAACTCTGCATCGGCGAACCAGGCGCTGCCGCCCCCGAACCACTTATCCAGAGCCGCCATGTGCGCGACGCGCGCCCTCATGAGCGTGATCTTCCCCAGCAGTCCGCGGTCCAGCACGTCCTTAATGAACAGAATCTCCGACCGGGTGCGGCTGGGCAGGGAGACCATGAACTGCACGCCGCTTTGCTTGGCGAGGCGGACGATCTCGTCGGCGTCTGCAGTGGTCACGGTCAACGCCTTCTCGGTGAACACGTGCTTGCCGTGGGCCAGGGCCGCCCGGAATAGCTCGGTGTGCTGCGAGGTGGCGGCATTGACCACCACGGCGTCGACGTCATCACGGGACAGCACTCTCTGCAGGTCGGCGTCCAGTGGGACGCCGTATTTGTCGGAAGCCGCCTTCCCGCGCTCCGGGTCATCGTCCCAGATGGCGACGATCTCGGCTTCCTCGTGCTTGACGATGTGGTCGGCGTAGCCATTGGCATGGACGTGGGCGAAGCTGAGCATTGCGGTGCGAAGCATGTGATGTTCCCTCCCGGGGACGGGCAGTCACGCTGCTGTGGCCCGCGGTGGCGTACGCGGGCACCGACTGAGTTCGGCAAGGCGCAGGGACAGTCATCTTGCGCTCCCGTTTGGCTGAGGCCACCCCACGTAGCGCCCGCCTGCCGGCCGTACAGCCCCGCAGGCGACGGAACGCGAAGAGGCGGGGCGCGCGAGAGACTGTCGGCTAGGTCGATTGGGCCGCCTACGTGCCTCGTTGGCATGGCTCGAAACACGTAGGCAGAGTGTCGTCACCGTGTTTCAAGTGTGATACCGACGCA